>DASWYM010000187.1:0-13507 GCA_036404975.1 Chitinophagaceae bacterium | reverse complement strand
ACGGCGCTCGATGCTCATCGACTCGGGCATCACAAGGACCAGCTTATAGCCCTTTACTGCCGCGGCCAGTGCCAGGCCGATGCCCGTATTGCCCGAGGTAGGCTCGATGATCACACTGTCTCTGGTCAGGAGTCCCTTTTGCTCGGCGTCCTCGATCATGGCCAGCCCGATGCGGTCCTTGATGCTGCCGCCGGGGTTCTGGCGCTCCAGCTTCATCCATACTTCCTGCCCATTCCCAAACAGGCGGTTCAGCCGCACATGGGGCGTATTTCCTATAACTTCTAAAATGCTATTTGCTTTCATTGTATCCGTTTAAATAATTGGGTCTTTGTTTGATGAGTTTTCGTCTCCCCTGCCCCTACCATCCCGTGTAATACACCAATAGAACAGGTTAGCAGGGCAGGTTGAATAAAGGTGCGCTATACCGGGGGAGCAGCAGGGCTCAGGGCCGGCAGACTGGATCAGCTACAAGAACACAAGGCGCGGCAACAACACACAGTCCCGGGGATAAGGGTTTCCTGGACAAATGCGGTGAAAGGAATTCCTTTTGGTGCCTTTATCATGATTTTTTCGTTGTTGATGATGAGTTTTCCGGAGTTCTGTGTCGTACCGGGAGTGGTGCAAATGTACAGGTCGCCACTAATATCCTACTTATTTAATAGACTAATTTTTATTCCCTTTAACACCCGCCGGTGTTTTTGCTAAGTAAAGTCAGGTGTAGAGTGGGAATGAAGGCCTACCGTCTTGCGGCAGCGTGTTGAAGGCTGTTGAAGTTGAGAGCTTCGTCGAAGTCGCCTTCGAGGGAGCGGGGCACGTTGATGTAACCAAACTTGTAATTGGCCAACCGGATCTCGCGCCAGTATCGTTCATCGTCGTTCATGCCCTTGTAGATCCATCCCCCATCCTTGTGCGGCAAGGGAATGTTCTGCGTGTAATCAATGGACTGCAGCTGTTGGGAGGTATCCACCATATGGGCGGTGTAGAACACGGTGCCGTTGCCGAAGTAGTAGTACTGGACCGTATTGCCGGCGCTGTCGCGTTCCAGCTTTTCGCGGTCAAAGCCCCGGGGCACCCGGATGTGCATCACGTGCTGACGTCCATCGGCGTTATAGGTAAAGCGCTCCTGCTTCAGGTCCTTTAACAGGAAACAGGAAGAAAGAGCTAGCAGGCACAAGAAGGGTGTAAACTTTATCATCTACACCACTCCTTCAAATATTATACTAGCACCCTGCCCCACGCCTACGCACATGGTGGCCAATCCGTATTTGGAGCCGCGGCGCTTCATTTCGTGCACCAGCGTGGTGGAAAGGCGCACCCCGCTGCAACCCAGGGGGTGACCAAGGGCAATGGCGCCCCCGTTGACGTTCACCCGTGCACGATCGATCTGCAGGTCGTGTATGCAGGCGAGCGATTGCGCCGCAAAGGCTTCGTTCAGCTCAATAAGGTCCATGTTGGCAATGGAAAGCGAGGCCCTGCGCAGGGCTTTCTGGGTAGCCGGCACCGGTCCTATGCCCATGATGGCGGGATCCACACCGGCCACGGCCCCGGCAATGACTTTGGCAATGGGCTGCAGGCCGTATTTCTTTACTGCCGCTTCGGAGGCCAGCAGCATAGCGGCCGCGCCATCGTTGATGCCCGAAGAGTTGCCGGCCGTTACAGTACCGTCTTTGACAAAGGCGGGCTTTAACGACGCCAGCTTTTCAAGGGTGGTGCGGCGGGGGTGCTCGTCGGTGTCCACCAGGGTGACGCTGCCCTTCCCTCCTTCTACGGCCACCGGCACGATCTCGTCTTTCCACGCGCCGCGTTCCAGGGCAGCAAAGTATTTTTCCTGCGACTCCAGGGCAAAGGCGTCCTGGGCCTCGCGGGAGATGCCCCACTGGCGGGCCACGTTCTCTCCGGTCTCCCCCATGCTGTAGGGGTAGTGCACGTCCTGGAGCTTATTGTTGACAAACCGCCACCCCAGGGTGGTATCGTACACTTCGGGGGTGCGCTGGAAAGGGGAAGTAGCCTTGGGCATGACAAAGGGGGCGCGGCTCATGCTTTCCACCCCGCAGGCTATGATCAGTTCGGCATCGTCGCATTCTATCTGCCGGGCGCCGTCCATAATGGCCTGCAGGCCGGAGGCACAGAGGCGGTTCACGGTGTTGCCGGGAATGGTCACCGGCAGGCCGGCCAGCAGGGCCGCCATCCGGGCGACGTTGCGGTTGTCTTCGCCGGCCTGGTTGGCGTCGCCGGCAATGACGTCTTCTATGGCTGTGGGGTCCACATTCGGGTTGCGGGCCATAAGCTCGCGGATGACGCCGGCCAGCAGGTCGTCGGGACGCACGGAGCTGAGGGCCCCGGCGTACTTGCCGATGGGTGTGCGGACGGCATCGATTACGTATACGTTTCGCATGTGTATGATTATGAGTGATGAGTGATCAGTGATGAGTAGGTGCCTCACTTCCGATCAGACCACTTAATTGTTTAAAGGTTTTAACTAGTTTTTCACCAAGTTCACCTAATTGATCTATCGTGCAGTAGTTAAGCTCAACTGCTATATCAATAGCGGTATCTATTTCAATAACAGAACCCCGGGATACTTCAAAAAAACGCTTTCTTTCACCAAAAGACTTCCTTGAGCAACCCTCAGCAACATTTAGATGAACAGATAAAGCCGCGCGCCTTATTTGTTGCACCATAGCATACTTTTCCTCATGGGAAATCCTTTAGTCACCTTATAACACTCTAAAACAAAGCTTTTGGAGGCTTTAAAAATGTCCAGTTTTGTATGCGCAAGCTGCAGGAACATAAAAATTGTTTCCTCTAAGTTAGCTAAACTCATCACTGATCACTCATCACTCACCAATGTGTTAAAAGCAGTGCAAGATAAGGCTTGCGACTTATTCAGGTGGCACCTTTAAAGTATCTTTGCCGGATGATTCCAACGGTTCACGAAAAGGCAAAAACGGCGCAGAATATCCGCCAGCTGAGCCTTGCTGATATAGAGGCTTTCTTTGGCACCATTGGGGAGAAGAAGTTCCGGGCGAAGCAGGTGTGGGAATGGATCTGGCTGAAGCAGGCCCACTCCTTTGCCGACATGACCAACCTGAGCAAGGACCTGCGCCAGAAGCTGGGCGAGCACTTCTCGCTGCCCGCCCTGGTGGTGGACGCCACCCAGTATAGTGCCGACGGGACCGTGAAGACCCGCTTCAAGACCCACGAAGGCCACCTGTGCGAAGGGGTGCTGATCCCTACCGAGAACCGCTACACGGCTTGCGTATCGTCGCAGATCGGCTGCTCGCTGAGCTGTAAGTTCTGTGCTACGGGCTATATCGAGCGGAAGCGCAACCTGGACTTTGACGAGATCTACGACGAAGTGGTGCTGCTGAACCAGCAGTCGGAGAAGGTGTACGGCAAGAAGTTGAGCAATATTGTGTTTATGGGTATGGGCGAGCCCCTGCTGAACTATAAGAACGTGTTGAAGGCCATTGAACGCATTACGGCCGAGGACGGGCTGGCCATGAGCCCCCGCCGCATTACCGTATCCACCGCCGGGGTGGCCAAGCAGATCCGCCAGCTGGGCGATGACAAGGTGCGCTTTAAGCTGGCCGTGTCGCTGCATGCCGCCAACGACGCCAGGCGCAACGAGATCATGCCCATCAATGAGACCAACAACCTGAAGGCCCTGATCGACGCGCTGAACCACTTTCACCGCCAGACCAAGAACGAGATCACCTTTGAATACATCCTGTTCAACAACTTCAACGACAGCCTGAAAGATGCCGATGAGCTGATCCGCATCTACCGCCAGGTGCCGGCTGACCTGGTGAATATCATCGAGTACAACCCGATCGACCTTGCTTCGTTCGAGAAGCCCTCGGACGAGCGCGTGGAAGCGTTTATGGCTTACCTGGAGAAACACAAGGTGAATGCCCGCCTGCGCCGCAGCCGCGGTAAGGACATTGACGCCGCCTGTGGACAGCTGGCGAATAAAGGCAACAGCCCCAACCCCTAAAGAGGAGTGAAGCAACCACACATTAGCCACCTTATTTAAGATACAAAAGCCCTCACAACTACTCTTGCTGAGGGCTTTTTCTGTATAAAGTATGTTCACCGGAAAGCTTCCCACTGCCGCCTGACGGTTCAGCGGGAGAGCTTTGTGCGTTGATGCTCCCCTTCAGGGGCTTGGGGGTGTGCAGGGAATCGTTAACCTTATTTAACCTCTGCCCCTTAAACTTCCCCTTTGGGTGGCCGTCAGATATCCGTCACCTACAAAAACGACAAAAACAGATATATGAAAAGACTATTCACCAGCGCATTGATTCTTGCCTTATCGATAGGCGCAGCACAAGCTCAACAATCCAAACCTGCAAAAGGCGAAGGACACAAGAAAGAACAGCGTGGCCACCACGGCGACCATAAAGGTGGCAAAGACGGCGGCTTTGAAAAGCTGAACCTGACCGCCGACCAGAAGGCCAAAATGCAGGCCATGAAAGAAGAATTCAAAAAGGAGAGCGACGCCCTGAAAGCCCAGGAAAATACCCTGACCGCTGCCCAGATGAAGGAAAAGCGGAAGGCCCTGCACGAGAAGCACCAGGCCCAAATGCAGTCGATCCTGACCAAAGAGCAGAAAGACCAGGTCGCCCAAATGAAGGCAAAGCACAAAGGTGACGCCCAGGCCCGCAAGGGGGACAAAGGCCGTTTTGACTCCTCGG
The DNA here is from genome assembly GCA_036404975.1 of Chitinophagaceae bacterium. Classification (GTDB taxonomy): domain Bacteria; phylum Bacteroidota; class Bacteroidia; order Chitinophagales; family Chitinophagaceae; genus Flavisolibacter. The sequence goes on along the minus strand of DASWYM010000187.1, from coordinate 8,810 downwards.
CCCGTGGCCAGCGCGATGGCTTCCGTGGAAACCGGGGTGAGCGTGGCGACAGGGGCGCCGAATTCGCCAAGGAATTGAACCTGAGTGCCGACCAGAAGGCCAAGATGCAGCAAGTGCGCACGGACTTCCGCTCCAAAATGGAAGCCGTACGCAACGATAATGCCCTGACCCAGGAGCAGAAAAGAACGAAGTTCCAGGAGCTGGCCAAGGCCCATCAGGAGCAGATGAAGTCGATCCTGACCAAGGAGCAGATCCAGAAAATGCAGTCGCTGCGCAAGGAGCGCCCGGCAAAAAATACAAAGTAATTACCTATGAGGTAATTCTAAACTCTAGTGAAAACACCTATGGAAGACCGTGCAAGCGCACGGTCTTCGTTATTTTTGCCAAATGAAGAAAAAAACAGGGTTCGAGAAATTCCATTCCGTAAAGAAGAATGCTGCCAAGAAAGAAGAGTTCAGGCAACAGAAGCGCAAGTGGAAAAAAGAGCTGACCGAACAGGCAGAAGAGCGGAAAAAGCGCGCGGTGGAAGGAACCCGCCCCACGATCAAGAAGGCCCAAACCGTGGAAGACATGCCGCTGAACAAGTACATCTCCCACAGCGGGGTATGCTCCCGCCGGGATGCAGCCGACCTGATCAAGGCCGGAAAAGTAAAGGTGAACGGGGAGCTGATCCTCGAACCCGGGCATAAAGTAACCATCCAGGACGATGTGCGGGTAGCCGGCAAAAAGGTGAATCCCGTGGCCGACATGGTCTACATCCTGCTGAACAAACCCAAGGATTACCTGACCACCACCGACGACCCACAGAAGCGCAAGACGGTGCTGGACCTGATTAAGCAGGCCACCACCCTGAGGGTGTACCCCGTAGGCCGCCTGGATCGCAATACCTCGGGCGTGCTACTGCTGACCAACGATGGCGACCTGTCGCAAAAGCTGACCCACCCCAGCAACGAGATCCGGAAAGTGTATGCCGTTACGCTGGACAAGCCCCTGACCAAGCAACACTTTGAAGATATCCTGAAAGGCGTACCCCTGGAGGACGGCGTGGCCAACGTGGACGTACTGGCTTATACCGACAACGCCGATAAGACCCAGATCGGGGTAGAGCTGCACACCGGCCGCAACCGTATTGTGCGCCGTATCTTTGAGCACTACGGCTACGACGTAAAGAACCTCGACCGAGTGATGTTTGCCGGCCTGACCAAAAAGAACGTCAACCGCGGCAAGTGGCGCTTCCTGACCGAAAAGGAAGTAAGGGACCTGAAGTTCTTTAAGAAGGGGAAATAGTCGATAGTCCATAGACCATGGTCCACGGCGGAAAGCCAGGGCATCATTATTACCACAGAAAAGAAAAGCAATAAGCAGCGGGCATGAGAATAGACGAGCATATACTCCTGGAGACAGGGGACCTGATCGCCATCAATAAACCCTCGGGGCTCCTGACGATCCCCGACCGGTTCGGAAAGGACATTTCCCTGAAGGTTATCCTGAAAGAGCGCTACGGCGACATCTTCACCGTGCACCGGCTGGACAGGGACACCAGCGGGCTGGTGGTTTTTGCCAAGACCGAAGCAGCGCACCGGCACCTCTCCCAGCAGTTCGAAGCCCGTGAGACCCGCAAGATCTACAACGGGCTGGTCCTGGGTAAGCCTTTCCAGGCCAGCGGGGTCATTAACGAGCCCATCTCCGAGCACCCGGTAAAAAAGGGGCTGATGACCGTGTACCGCAAGGGCAAGGAATCCATAACCGAGTACGAGGTGCTGGAAAGCTTCCGCCTCTTTTCCTGGATGCAGTTCCGCATCCTCACCGGGCGCACCCACCAGATCCGCGTGCATATGAAGCACCTGGGAAATCCCATTGTCTGCGACGAGCTGTACGGCGACGGCAAGCCGGTATTTATCTCCCAGATCAAGCACCATTACAAGCTCTCGAAGGAAGAACTGGAAGAACGGCCCCTGCTGGCCCGCCTGGCCCTGCATGCCTCCCAGCTTACCTTCAGGGGCATGGGTGGCGAAGAGATCAGCCTCGAAGCCCCGTTGCCCAAAGACCTCCGGGCGGTGCTCAACCAGCTGGGCAAGCACAAAAAGTAAGCCCTCTGCCAGGAGCAAAGGGCTCAGTATACCAGGTGGATGGATATGCTTATTTAGCTTCGTCGGGCACTGGTGTGTAGCGCAAGTACGGCTTTACGATCTTAATGCCTTTGGGGAAGCGCTTCTCGGCATCTTCGGTAGACACGGAGAGCGATACGATCACATCCTGGGGCTTATTCCAGTCAGCCGGTGTAGCCACGCTGTGTTTTGCCGTCAGCTGCAGCGAATCGATCACGCGCAGTACCTCGTTGAAGTTCCGGCCGGTGGAAGCAGGGTAAGTGATCATCAGCTTGATCTTCTTATCAGGCCCAATCACAAACAAGGAACGAACGGTGTGGGTTTCCGACACATTGGGGTGGATCATATCGTAGAGTTCAGCCACCTGGCGCTCCGGATCGGCAATGATCGGGAAGTTCACCTCGGTGTGCTGGGTTTCGTTGATATCGCTGATCCACTTTTTATGGTCTTCCAGCGGGTCAACCGATACGGCAATGGCTTTTACATTGCGCTTGTCGAATTCTTCTTTCAACTGGGCGGTTCTTCCCAGTTCGGTAGTACATACAGGAGTGTAATCGGCCGGGTGTGAAAACAACACACCCCAGCTGTCGCCCAGCCATTGATGGAAGTCAATTTCGCCCATAGTGGTCTGTGCCTTAAAATTGGGGGCGGTGTCACCTAAACGTAAGCTCATGGAAACAGTTTTGAGGTTAATGAATATGGTTAATCTGTCAGGACTATTTCATAGTGTATGGAAGAATTTTTCTTCAACATAGCAGCAACCCCGCAATATTTATCTAACGACAAAGCTATAGCCTTATTGACTTTGTCGCGGTTTTCTTCTTCAGTTTTTATGTAGTAGGTCATGTGAATGTCTTTAAACACGCGAGGGTGCTCCTCGGTTTGGTCGGCCTCCACCTCTATTTTCAGGTCAGCAAAGGGTACGCGCATCTTCTCCAGGATCTCCACCACATCGATGCCCGAGCAGGCGGCCAACCCGCTCAGCAGGAGGGCTTTAGGCCCTACACCTTTCTGGGCATCGATCTCTATTTTGGCTGTTCCCTGGTGGCTTTCAAATGCCTGGCCAGTCTTCCAGGTAGTTGTTGTTTTCATGACGTTTAAGATTTTTGCTCCAGCACGTCGTCCATGCCGTGCTTTTGGTTTTGTAAAACGTTGTCCACCGTCCACCGCAACTCGTGGCGGAAGGGATGCTGCCGCACCGGGCAGTCTTTTTTATCGCAGATGGGGCACTGGAAATACAGGCAACCGTCCGAATGTACAAACAGTTCCATCGCCTCGCCGAAGTTGGCCCGGATCCGCTCTCCCAGTATGTCGATCTCGTCGTGGGCCTGGTGTATATTCAGGTACCAGGGTACGGTGAGGTGGCAATCTACGTGCATCACGTTTCCATACTTGATGACCCGCAGGTTATGCAGGTCTACCCAGTTTTCGCGCCGGGTACGGTCCAGCACCTCCACCATGCGCTCCAGCAGGATCATGTCGGCTTCGTCCATAATGCCCGCCAGCGACTTGCGGATGATCCTGTAGCCGGTGTAAATAATGAACCCTCCCATCGCAATGGCCACTGCCGGGTCGATCCATGCATACCCGGTCAGCGCGATCAGCACCAGCCCTAAGATAATAGCCAGCGTGGAATAGCTATCGGTCTGCAGGTGCCGGCCGCTGGCGATCAGGGCCAGGGAGTTGTTGCGCCGCCCCTGCCGGAAGGTGATAAAGCCCAATACCCAGTTCACCAGGGCCGTACCGCCCACCAGGTAAATACCCGTATCAACATGGCTGAGTACCCGCGGCACAAACAAGCTCTTGACTGCCGAATAAATGATGATAGCGCCGGCCGACAGCACCAGCGTCCCCTCGACGGCTGCAGAGATGAACTCCGCTTTACCATGGCCGTAAGGATGGTCCACATCCCTGGGCTTAGCCGAAATATAGAGGCTGTACAGGCCAATAAAGGCCGCCGCTACGTTGACGATGCTTTCAAGGGCATCGGTCAGCACGGCTACCGAGTTGGTGATAAAGTAAGCGACAAACTTGGCCACCAGCAGCACCGAAGACACTACCGCGATCCAGAACTGCAGGCGCAGGTTGCTTTTTCCGGTCTGATGTTGAGGGAGATCCTTTGGCACCGCGCTAAAGTACGGATTGATATCGATCCTGCACGTAGTCCCAATTCACCACTTTCCACCAGTTGGCGATGTAATCAGGGCGCTTGTTCTGGTAGCGCAGGTAATAGGCATGCTCCCACACATCGAGTCCCAGCAGCGGGAAGCCTTTGATCTCGGCCACGTCCATCAGCGGGTTGTCCTGGTTAGGAGTGGAGCCGATGCGCAGGCGCTTATCGTTGTCCACCACCAGCCACGCCCAACCCGAGCCAAAGCGGTTCTTACCTGCATCGCTGAATTGGGTCTTGAAGGCGTCGAAGGAGCCAAAGGAGCTATCTATTGCTGATGCCAGTTTGCCTTCGGGCCTGCCGTCGGCCCTGGGCGACATACACTTCCAGAACAGCTCGTGGTTGTAGTGGCCGCCACCATTGTTGCGCATTTTAGGGGAGTATTTCGAAACGCGGGACAGCACCTCTTCGAGGCCCTTGCCCATATCCACGCCTTCGGCCTTAGCGGCGTCCTGCAGGTTGGCAGCATAGCCGGCAGCGTGCTTGGTATAGTGGATCTCCATGGTGGTGCCGTCGATGGCTTCACTCAGGGCATTGTACGAATAAGGAAGGGGCTGTTGCTGAAAGCCGGTGGCGTATTTGGAGGAACGCACTTTCGCCGTCGTGCCGCAAGCCGACAAGATAGTAGAGCCCAGGCATATGCCTAATCCTGCCTTGCCGGAATGGATAATAAAGTCTCGTCTCGATGTCAAGGATGCCATAACAAAAAGTATTTCCGTCAAAATTACGGAAATGCCTATGCTTTATTTCGCTTCAGGAAAGCCCGGATCTTACCGCCCGCACGGAAGTAAGACTCCTTGTTGAACAACTGCGAGTCGTGCAGCGCCTTATAGGTTAAAAACATGCCCACCGGCACCAGCACCATGGTGGACAGCCACATACCGGAACCTACCGGCCAGGCGCCTTCCTTGGCGAACTTCTCCCCCGTATTGGAGATAAAGTAAAACAGCATGAAGAACACGATGGAGGAGATCATGGAGTTGCCCAGGCCGCCCTTGCGGATAATAGACCCCAGGGGTGCGCCAATGAGGAACAACACCAGGCAAGCCAGCGACAGCGAGATCTTGCGGTGCCATTCGATCTGGTGGCGGCGCAGCAGGCGCTGCTCCTGTTCGTACTCCCATAGAAGGCCTTCGTTGCTGGTATAAAACGAGGAGGCCCGGCTGGAAGCCCGCTGGTTTACCATATCCCTGACCGAGTCGGGGATCACTTGGTCGAATTTCTTCACCTTAGGTGCTGTTACTGCAGCACCCTTCCAGGTAGTGTCCAGGTATTGCACAAAGGAGGTGGCGCCAAAGACGTTTGTCTTCATCCGGTTGTCGATGGTCTTTATCTGCCGGCGGATAGAGTCGGACACCTTCTCCAACTGGCGCATGCTCAGCATCCTCCAATCGCTCCGGTTGGCCGCACTGTCGGAGGTACGCTGGAACTGCAGGGCGCTGAGGTCAAACTGCTTGCGGTACTCCCTAAAGCCCAGGCGGATAAACTCGGTATTGGCCGCACCCTGGTAGCCCCGCTCCTGGTAGCGCCAGCCGTTGCGCAGGTCAAACTGCAGGTAGCGCTTGTTTTCCGAGACGCTCATCTTGCCATCGGTAGCCACGATAAAGTTGTCCTGCACCCCCCCGCCCTGTTCGTAAATGATGATATCGTGGATGATGGAGTCATTCTGCTTTTTCCCGATCTTAATGGCAAAGCCATTGATCTTATCATAGAACACCCCCTCCTTCAGGTCAAAGGCCGGCTTGGCATAAACAATATCACCCAGCAGGGTCCGGGACTTCAGGTTGGCTACCGGGATGATGTAATTGGAGAACAGGAAGGCAACCCCGCAAAGGAGCAGCACTACGAAGAACAGGGGACGCATAAAACGCAGCAGCGAGATGCCCGCCGACTTGATGGCCACCAGCTCATAGGTCTCGCCCAGGTTGCCAAAGGTCATCAGCGAGGACAGGAGGATTGCCAGCGGCAGGGCGAGGGGTACCAGTACTGCGCTCTGGTACCAGATAAATTCGAGGATCACACCCGCACTAAGGCCTTTGCCCACGAAGTCATCGATCCATAGCCAAAAGAACTGCATCACCAGCACCATCAGCGTGATAAAGAATACCGCGGCAAATGGTCCGATAAATGCTTTTATAATTAACTTATCTAGTTTTTTGAACACCCTGCAACGATTGTTATTGGTTAATTTTAGCTATGGAAGAGGCAAAAATACAGTTTTCACGCACCGAGATGGAGTTAATGAACAACGCGGAGGTTTTATTAACGAAAAATATGATTCTGCTGAAGGTTAAGACCATCCTCGAAGGGCTGCAGAACCAAATGACGGGGGAGGTTCAGAAGGGCGCCGGCTTTTATGCCCACCCGGTCTTTGAAGCCACGCCGAAGATCTCCCGGGGCGAGAACTACCTTGGCCTCCCCTACCTGGTGCTGGACTACCCCCGCCAGTTCGATTCCGTAAACATTTTCGCCATCCGCACCATGTTCTGGTGGGGCAACTTTTTTTCCTCCACCCTCCAACTGTCGGGCGAGTTCAAGGACGTGTTCACCTATAAGATCGAGGACGCCTACGAGGGGCTGGCGGAGCACAAATATTATATATCGGTCAACGAAGATCCCTGGGTGCACCACTTCGACGAAGAGAACTACCTTCTGATTGATAGCCTCGATAAAGAGGAGTTCAGCAGCTACTGCCACCAGTACGACTATATAAAAATTGCCGCAAAATGGCCTCTTTGGGACGCCCACTTTGCGGCAGAAAACTTATACGACAGTTGGAATTACCTGCTCCGGGTATGCCTCGATTAGGCCCCGATGCGGTGAAACAGGTCCTTCACCTGGTGATCCCACAGCATGCTCTGGTCCTTGATCTCGCGCTTCTCGGCAAAGTCCTTGATCACCAGGATGGTCTGGTTGGTCACCTCTGACTTCTCTATGGCAAATTCAAAATATTCGTCTTTGGGTGCATGTGACCAGTGAAAGCGGATAAACTTCTCCTCTTCCTGGTCCAGCACCTCCGCAGTCTCCTCCGAACCGTTCCATGCAAAGGAAAAAACCCCGTCCTGGTCGTCTACTTTATCTGCAAACCACTCCTGCAAGCCGGAAGATGTAGATAAAAACTCAAATAATATAGTGGGCGAACATCTTACCGGGTACTCCAGGGTGTATAATTGTTTCTTGCTCATTCTTCCTTTTTATAGCGTGTCAGGGGCTGCAATTATAGAAAAATAAATTTACTGGCCAAATTTTTCCTTTAAATCGTAGTTCTACGAGGTTTCACCGGGGTTTTTACCCTTTTCAAAAAATATATTTTGGTCATATGTCATCTTTTGTTAATTTGGATGATACAAGGGAATTTTATCCCACTTGCTGCGACTGAACCTGTGATGGATATTTTGGGAGAATGACCAAACTAACTATAAAAATCGATTCTTAAAATAACCATCTATTAACATCCTATGAGTATGCGTCAACTTAAGATCACGAAGTCGATTACGAATCGTGAATCTCAAAGTCTGGAGAAGTACCTTCAAGAGATCGGAAAGGTGGAACTGATTACTCCCGAAGAGGAAGTAAGGCTTGCACGTATGATCAAGCAAGGCGATCAGCGGTCTTTGGAACGCTTAACCAAAGCCAACCTGCGTTTTGTGGTCTCCGTAGCCAAGCAGTACCAGAACCAGGGACTATCACTTCCCGACCTGATCAACGAAGGAAACCTCGGACTCATCAAAGCCGCCCAGCGTTTCGACGAAACGAAGGGGTTTAAATTCATTTCTTACGCCGTGTGGTGGATCCGCCAGTCTATCCTGCAGGCTTTGGCCGAACAGGCCCGCATTGTGCGCCTCCCCCTGAACAAGGTTGGCCTCACCAGCCGCATCCAGAAAGCCTTCTCCCAGCTGGAGCAGGAATACGAACGCGAGCCCTCCGCAGAGGAACTGGCCGACCTGCTGAACATGGACCTCGAAGAAGTCACTTCTTCGCTGGGCATTAATGCCCGCCATGTAAGCGTCGACACCCCCCTGTCGGAAGGCGAGGAAGGCACCCTGCTCGACGTGCTGGAGAACACCAACGCCGAAAAGACCGATGCGGCCGTGGACCACACCCAGTCGCTACGCACCGAGATTGACCGCTCCTTGCAAACCCTCACCGAACGGCAAAAAGAGGTCATCTGCTACTTCTTTGGCATCGGCGTGGACCATCCCATGAGCCTGGAAGATATCGGCGAAAAGTTCAACCTGACCCGCGAGCGCGTGCGCCAGATCAAGGACAAAGCAATCACCAAACTCAGAACAACCCAAAAGACTAACTTGCTTCGAAGCTATTTAGGCGCCTAGCCCTGTTTTCATCCTATCCAGATCCGACATTTCGCAACTTTTTTAAGTGAACATCAATTGTTCACTTTTTTTTATCGCAGATTTAAGGATTTTTGCAGGATTCAGCGGAAGGAGGGCTATAGGCCATCCTGGCAATCTTGTTGAATCCTTAAAACACAAACATCACAATTTAAACATCCATAAATCTCCGATATATGT
>DASWYM010000186.1:0-8961 GCA_036404975.1 Chitinophagaceae bacterium | reverse complement strand
GTGCTACGGCCAATCCCTGAAGGGGATTGATGAAGCTGCGAGCTACGGATACTGAGCCCGGTCATTAAGTCAGCTGGTCATTGAGTCATTTGGATCCCGCCTAATCCACAATTCCTAATTCTTCCCTCCCCAGAGGGGGTTAAGCTGAGTATAAGCTGAGTTTACTCTGAGTTTAAGCTGAGTATGAGCTGAGTCTATAGGACTCAAAAGAGACTCAAAACAAACTCTGGTTAAACCCCGAGTAAAGACAGCGCAGCCACGAATGACCCAATGACTTACTGACCCAATGACCAGTTAATTACCAGCAGCTGATAGCTGGCAGCTTTTTATCCCCTTGGCAGTTTTTTTGCACCACTTGGCTCTAAAGAACGGGATATGAACACAAAAAGAACCTTTGGCATCATTCTGACCATACTGGGCATTGTAGGACTCATCTATGCAGCCGTGCTGTTCCTGGATAGCGGGGAAGGCAGGCAACAGGTAAAAGCCCTGATCGTGTACGGCATCCTCGGCGCTATATTTTTCTTTACCGGCATTGGCCTCATCAAGGGCACACACGACGATGCCCGCCCGCCTATTCAATAGGGTGCGGCTGCGGAAACGGTTCCATTTCAGCACAATACTCCTTTATGACACGTATCGAATTTATGACACGTATCGAATCCCGGGTCGGCGAATGCCCCCTCCTGATCCTGGAAGCCGTATTTACCGCCCTGCTCCTGATGGCTTTGGTGTCATGCGGGAGTGGTGAAGAAGAAAGGCCCGCCACCGGGGGCGGCAGCACCGTGCACGGGCAGGCCAACGATACGATCGTCTCCAGCGGCGAGCCGGTGCGGCTGGAAGGCTGCTACCAGATGGTGGTGCAGCGCGATACCGCGACTATGTACCTCAATATTATCGGCAACAACGTCACCGGCAAGCTGGTCTATAACTTCTTCGAAAAAGACGACAACAACGGCAGCATCAAGGGTGAGCTGCGCGACAACCACATCTACGCCGACTACATCTTCCAGTCCGAAGGCCGCACCTCCACCCGCGAAGTGGCCTTTAGGATCCAGGACTCCCTGCTGCTGGAAGGCCACGGCCTGGCAGGGGAGCGCAACGGCAAGTCCATCTTCCTAAATGCCGATAAGCTACAGTTTGATGCCACGCATTCCTTCCGCAAAGTGGACTGTCGGCCGGACTACCCCTAAAAAATGAGGCGGCTGTGCTGCTTCCTGTCTAAATTTGCCCCCGTGAGTTTACTGCTTCATATTGAAACGGCCGTCGTAGGCTCTTCCGTTTGCCTCTCCGACGGCGACAGGGTTCTTGCCCTGAAAGAGAACCCGGCGCAAAAAGACAGCGCCGCCTGGGTGCAGCCCGCCATCCGGGAACTGGCGGCAGAAAGCGGCATTGCCCTGCGCCAGCTGCAGGCCGTATCGGTCAGTGCCGGGCCCGGATCTTATACCGGCCTCAGGGTAGGCCTGTCCACGGCCAAGGGCCTGTGCTACGCCCTCGGTATCCCGCTCATTACGGTCAGCACCCTTAAAATGATGGCCGCTGCAGCCCTGCAGCAGGACGCCGGCCTCCTCTGCCCCATGATCGATGCCCGCCGCATGGAAGTGTTTACGGCCGCCTACAACAGGCAGCTGGAGGAAGTGATTGCCCCGCACAACATCATTCTCGACGCGAACTCCTTTGCCGCTCAGCTGCAGCAGCAACCGGTTTGCTTCTTCGGCAACGGGGCGGAAAAGTTTAAGCCCCTGGCTTCCAGTCCTATGGCCCATTTTGCCGAAGTAGAAGCCAACGCCACCCACCTGGTGCTCCTGGCCCTGCAGGCTTTTGAGGCGAAGGATTTTGCCGATTTGGCCTATGCCGAGCCATATTATGGAAAAGAGTTTTTTTCTACCTACATAAAGTCAATTAGTTAAGAATATAAATAATCATTAACAAATTGTTCGTTTTTGCCATTTCTAGTTATAATTTTGTTTCACCACTGTTAACTAGTATCTATGAACGCTGTGTTAAACGATCCGCCGACAAAATCGGAGGTAGAATTGAAAATCGATGTGCTGCAACTAAAAAAGGCAGCCCTGATCCTTAGAGCTGTAAACCACAAGTTGCGCCAGCAGATGCTGAAGCTGTTGCACCAGCACGGCAAAATGACCGTAACGGAGATCTACGTAAAGCTCCGCCTGGAACAGTCCGTGGCTTCGCAACACCTGGCCATCCTGCGCAAGGCCGGCTTTGTAGACACCCAACGCGACGGGAAATTCATCTTCTACTCGGTAAACCACGACCGGCTGACCGAGGCGCATGAGTTTGCCCAGCAACTCTTAGGGTAAGCCTCTTCCGATACCTTCGGCTCCACATGCCTGCAAAAGGCTATTTTTGCGGGCAAAGGAACTGTTATGTTTGTCAAGCAACTGTACACCGGCTGCCTCAGCGAGGCAGCTTACTATATCGAGAGCAACGGAGAGGCCGCTATTGTTGACCCACTGAGGGATATCGACGCTTACCTGCAACTGGCCAAAGAGCGCAACACCCGCATTAAATACATCTTCGAAACCCACTTCCACGCAGACTTTGTCAGCGGTCACCTCGACCTGGCCAGGGCTACGGGCGCCACCATCGTGTATGGTCCTGATACGGAGACCAAACTGCCCGTGTACGTGGCTAAGGACGGCGAGACCTTTCCACTGGGTGCTGTTTCCATTACCGTGCTGCATACCCCCGGCCACACCCTGGAGTCCTCGTGCTACCTGCTGAAGGACGAAAGCGGAAAGGAGCACGCCGTCTTTACCGGCGACACGCTCTTCGTGGGCGATGTGGGCCGCCCCGACCTGGCGCAAAAAGGCGACCAGCTGACCATGGACGACCTGGCGGGTATGATGTACGACAGCCTGCAGCAAAAGATCGTGCCCCTGCCGGAGGACGTCATCGTTTACCCGGGTCATGGCCCCGGCAGCGCCTGCGGGAAGAACCTGGGCCCCAACACCGAGAGCACCGTGGGCGAGGAAAAGCGCTCCAATTATGCCCTGCAGGCCAAAAGCCGGGAGGAATTCGTCAAGGCGGTGACCGAAGGGCTGGACGCCCCGCCCCAGCACTTTGCCATCAATGCGCAGATCAACAAGGAAGGCTACGACAGCCTGGAAGAGGTGCTGAAAAAAGGCCTGAAGCCCCTGTCGGTGGAAGAAGTCAAAAAGGCAATCGACGACGAGACCCTCGTGCTCGATACCCGCACTGCCGACCTCTTCACGCAGGGATTTGTGCCGGGATCGGTCTTTATAGGGCTGGAAGGCCGCTTTGCCGAGTGGTCGGGCAGCCTGCTTCCCTTTAAGTCCCCCATCCTGCTGGTCACCGAACCCGGCATGGAAAAGGAAACCCTCATCCGCCTGGCGCGCGTAGGCTTCAGCAACGTGGTGGGCTACCTCGAGGGTGGCTTTGATGCCTGGAAGCAGTCGGGCGAGCCGATCGACATGATCATCGACGTAGAGGCCGATGAGCTGGCGATGGACATTCCCTTCGACGAGCACCTGGTAGTGGTGGACGTACGCCGCCCCGCCGAGTACAACCTGGGCCACGTGAAGGACGCCGTCAACATCCCCCTCAACGAGATGACGGACATAGCCACCATTGCCGACCTCGAGGAAGAGCAGAACATTTATATCCACTGCGCCGGCGGCTATCGTAGCGTCATCGCCGCTTCGCTCATCAAGCGCCAGGGCCTGCACAACATCCGCAACGTGGTGGGCGGCTGGAACAAGATCAAAGAGGAAGACAAGATCCAGAAGACCAAGGCGGAAAGCGGGCTGAATTAAGGCAGTCGGGAGGCAGGAGTCGGGAGTCGGGAGTCGGAGTCGGGAGTCGGAGTCGGGAGTTGAAGCCCCCGCTTAAACTGAAAGAGATAAAATGCAAAAAGCAGGTTGAGTACTCTACCTGCTTTTTTATCGGAAAGAGTTGCTCTCTCAGGGTCCTGACAGGTAATGCCTCCTACCCATTCAAGCCCGGCTAACGATTCCCGACTCCTGCCTCCCGACTAAATAATCGGTCCCTTCTCCGGCGTCCACTCGTTCTTCCAGCGGCGGTGGCTCCAAAGCCACATCTCGGGATGCTCGGTCATCACGCGTTCCAGGTATTGGGCGTACATGCGGGTCAGCTCGCCTTCGGGCAGCGACATGGGATCCAGGGTAGCCAGCTCCACGTGGTATTCATAATAGCCTCTCCTGGGCTTGGTAAAGTGGCTGAAGATCACCGGGAAGTTATTGCGTCGCGCAGAGCGTTCAGGACCCTTGATAAAGCCGGTGGGCCGGCCAAAGAACATCGTCCAGTAGGCCGGGGCCGCCGCCGGGGGCGACTGGTCGGCGATGAGGCCGATCATGTATTGCTTGCCGCGCCAGGGCATCATCTCGTTCTTCATGTTGGTGGCCGCAATGAGGTGGGTGCCAAAGCGCGAGCGCATGTGCAGGAACAGGCGGTTGAACAGCTTGTTGCGCAGCGGCAGGTACACCGCCAGCACCTCATAGGACAACAAGGGGGATATGGCCAGGTTCATCAGTTCCCAGTTGAAGTTATGACCCAGGTGCAGCTGGATCGACTGTCCCCGTTTATAAAGGTCCTCCACGAGGGTATAGTCGCCTATCGTATGCGTATCGAAGTACCGCCGGCTGGCGCTGAAGAACTTGATGGTCTCGATGAGCGTGTCCATGAAGTTGCGGTAAAAGCCCTTGGCGATCTGCTCCCGCTCGGCTTCCGTTTTATGGGGAAAGGCGATGGAGAGGTTCTCCATGACCACCTTCTTGCGGTAGCCCACCACGTGGTACACCAGCAGGTAGCCAAGGTCGGAAAACAGGTACAGCACACGAATGGGCAGCAGCGACAGGAGGTAAATAAGGCCGAAAACAACGTAATACATAAAGCGGGGCAAAGATAGAGAAGCTGCGAGCTTTTAGCTGTTAGCTTTTAGCCATTTCCGGCAAATAAATCTGTACCCGCTTTAGTACACGGCTATTGACCATGGACCATGGACTATGGACTCTCCCCTCACAGCACAATGTTCTCCACGAGATGCGACTTCTCGGGGTAATCCACCGTGTAGTGCAGACCGCGGCTTTCCTTGCGGAAAGTGGCGCCCTTGGTAATGAGGTAGCCCACCGTGATCATATTCCGCAGCTCCAGCAGCTGGGGCGACACCGTGGTGGTCTGGTACAGTTCCTCGGTCTCGTCGAAGAGCAGGTCGATGCGCTTCATGGCCCGCTGGAGGCGCACGGTGTTGCGCACAATGCCCACGTAGTCGCTCATCACCTGCTGCAGTTCCTTGAGGCTCTGGGTAATGAGGATCATTTCCTTGGGCTCCGACGTGCCCGCCGCGTTCCAGTCGGGGATACCGGGCAGGTCTTCGATGGTATCGATGACGTTCACCGCGTCCACGTAGCAGCGGTGGGCAAACACCATGGCCTCGAGCAGGGAGTTGCTCGCCAGGCGGTTGGCCCCGTGCAGGCCGGTGCTGGCGCACTCGCCACAGGCATACAGGTGGGCGATGGACGAGCGGCCCCACTCGTCGGTCTTGATGCCGCCGCAGGAGTAGTGGGCGGCCGGCGCCACGGGAATCATATTCACCGCCACGTCAATGCCGATGGACAGGCACTTCTCGTGTATGTTCGGGAAGTGCTCTTTGAATGCCTGCTGGTCCATATGGCGGCAGTCGAGGTACACATGCTCAGTACCCGTGATCTTCATTTCGTTGTCGATGGCGCGGGCCACGATGTCGCGGGGGGCCAGGTCTTTTCGGGGATCGTAGCGCTCCATAAAGGCTTCACCCTTGGTATTGCGCAGGATGCCGCCGTCGCCCCGCACGGCTTCGGTGATGAGGAAAGCCTGCCCGCGTTTGCCAGCCTCGTAAAGGGCCGTGGGGTGAAACTGGATAAACTCCATGTTCTCGATGCGGCCCTTGGCGCGGTACACCATAGCCACCCCGTCGCCGGTAGCGATCGAAGGATTGGTGGTGGTGCGGTACACCTGCCCGTTACCGCCGGTGGCCAGCAGCGTCACCTTACTTAAGATCTTTTCGATGCGGTGGTTCTGGGCATTCAGCACGTACACCCCGTAGCAGCGGATGTCGGGCGTAGCCTTGGTGACCAGGAAGCCCAGGTGGTGCTGGGTAATGATGTCGATAACAAAGCAGTGGTTGACCAGGGTGATGTTGGGTGCCCGGTGGATGGCTTCCAGCAGGGCCCGCTCGATCTCTTTCCCCGTCACGTCTTTGTAGTGCAGGATGCGGAACTCGGAGTGGCCGCCTTCCATGCCCAGCTTGTAGTCGCCTTCGGCGTCCTTGTCGAAGTTGGTGCCCCATTCTATGATCTCCGCCACGCGGGCCGGTCCTTCCTTTACCACGATCTCCACCACTTCCTTATTGCAAAGCCCGTCGCCTGCTATAAGGGTATCTTCTATATGCTTTTCGAAGGAGTCGTTCTCCAGGTCGTTCACCACGGCCACCCCGCCCTGCGCGTACTTCGTGTTCGTTTCGTCGGCGGCCGCCTTGGTGATGATGGTGATCTTGCGGTCGGGGTAGCGCTGCGCCACTTTCAGCGCATAGGTCAATCCTGCTATTCCCGAACCGATTACTAAAAAGTCTGTTTGTTGCATCTTAGTTGTTAGGTCTGTCGTTTTATATTTCCGCCTCGCGCTCCACTTCCAGCTGGTGCTGCGCCTCCTTTTGCAGCGCCAGGATACTTCCACTCACTATAAAGAATTGCGCCATGCCGTAGGTGAGCATCACCAGCACGCCCGCCCCCGTAAAGGGACGCATAAACTTGTTGATGGCCAGCACCGAGTCGGAGAGCACAAAGAGCGTAGCCCCAAATACGATAAACAGCCCGATCCGCTCTTTCAGCGGTCCCAGGCCCAGGGCCAGCACCAGCATCACACTGATCACGAGCCCGTACACCATCACCGGGATGCGCATGCTATCGAGGTAGGGATAGAGGCTAACCACCAGGGCAAGATAGTACACTCCTACAATAGCTACGAAAAGCGGCTTGATGGATAAGCCTCCTTCCCTGCGCAGGCGGTTAAAGAAGATACTGTACGCAATATGAGCCAGTAGAAAAGAACCCAGCCCAAGCATAAAGAACACCGGGGATTGGCTTTCAAAAAGCAGCAGCACATCACCGAGCCAGGAAAGCAGGAGGGCCGCCGTCACCCACCCTTTGCCGGGCGAGGACACCTCCTTGACCCCCAGCAGGAAATACGCCCCCAGCGCCAGCAGGATCAGCGGCTTGCTGACCAGCCGCAGCGCATCGGTGCCCGTAGCGGTAAATACCAGGTCCGCAGCCAGGGCGGCGCCCGAAATAAGCAGTGCCAGTGTTGCACCCGTGCCTCTTTGCATGGTCAAGGTTTAATGCCTAACAATAATCCCTCTCCTTCCTAATCCCTAATCCCCAGTCCCTAATCCCTTCTACAATAACTGCGGCCTTCCCTCCTAATTCCTAATTCCCAATTCCTAATTCCTCCTACACCACCGCCACCGGCTCCACCCACGCATCATGCTCCTTCAGCAGGTTGATCAGCTCCTCCACGGCAATCTCGCTCGGCACGTTGCGCTTCACCACTTCCTTGCCCTTGTAGAGGGTGATCTTGCCGGGACCGCTACCCACGTAGCCAAAGTCGGCATCGGCCATCTCGCCCGGGCCGTTCACGATACAACCCATAATGGCAATCTTCAGCCCTTTGAGGTGATGGGTCACCGCGCGGATCTTAGCGGTGGTCTCCTGCAGGTCGAAGAGCGTGCGCCCGCAGGAAGGACAGCTGATGTACTCCGTCTTGGAGATACGCGTCCGCGTCGCCTGCAGGATGGAGAAGGCGGTGTTGTTGATAAACTGTTCCACCGTTTCGGTCTGCAGGTAATTACGCCCGCTGACGCTCTGGAAGTTCGCGGCCCCGGCCTTGTACGCCTCCTGGCTCATGCCAAAGCACACGCCATCGCCCATGCCGTCGAGCAGCAGCGCACCGGCCTCGGTAGCGTAGTGAATCAGGTGCTCGTCCACGGTAGTCCACTTACTGTCTACCAGCAGCACCACGGGATTCTTTATACCGCGCCCATCCAGCTCCACGAACATGCGGCGCACGGCCGGCATGGGATGGGCATTTTCGCTGGCGAGGCAGAGCACCACGGTGGGATCATTAGCGATCGCCTCCAGGTAGGTATAGTCGTTAATGCTGGTTTCGTCGTTGTAGCAATCCACCATCACGAAGTTCATTCCCCTGCTCCTGGCCGGGGCAGCCGCATAGCCGCTGTCCGAGTAAATAGGGAAATACTTTTCCTGGTCTTCGGCCAGCACCCAGGTGGCGGGGTAGACAATCACCTTCAGGGTGCCCGGCAGCGCAAAGTTCAGCACGTGGTGACCGGTAAAGACGTAGTCGGCAGCCGTATCGGCAATGGTCCACTTGTCGGTGGCGGCATCGTACGAATAGCCAACCCTTCTAAGGTCCTCAGGACGGATACGCTCCAGTTTGCTCAGGTCGGCCACGACCACAGGCACCTGTGCGCCGCCTACGTTGCCCACCGCAAACGAAGTCCTGCGGCGGTATTCGAACGGGTTGTACGAAAGCTTCTCTGCCGGGGGAATGCTTACCCCTAGTTCCCTGACGGCTTGTGCCTTCTGCGTATAGCGTTTTACCAGGTCGCGGCACACGGGGATCTCCAGTTCGGGGTCTTCGGTCAGCGACACCCGGATGGTATCGCCGTGGCCGTCCTCCAGCAGGGTGCCGATGCCCACGGCGCTCTTGATGCGGCCGTCTTCGCCGTCGCCGGCTTCGGTGACGCCCAGGTGCAGGGGGTAGCACTCGCCGAACTCGTCCCACATGGTCTTCATCAGCAGGCGGTAGGCCTGTACCATCACCTGCGGGTTGGAGCTTTTCATGCTCAGCACGATGTTGTGGTAGGTCTCTGCGCGGGCAATGCGCAGGAACTCCATGGCGCTC
>DASWYM010000185.1:0-3700 GCA_036404975.1 Chitinophagaceae bacterium | reverse complement strand
CAATATCTGCAAGGCTGGCCACGTCCAGTATACGTTCGTCGATGTCGAGCAGGGACATATGGCAACCGGAACAACCGCCCAACCATACTGTTGCTAATCTTTTCTTTTGCATCTGATCACGTTTTGTCTTAACCTTCGGGTATTCGTATATTAATAGAAACTTTAGGGTTTACAGTACCTGTTATCCCATTTTCCTCTTCTCCATTACTTCTGCTATCAGGCCAGGTTTCTTTTCCAGCTGTCCCTGTACAATGGCTTTAGGCCAAATGGCACCGGTGGGACAGGCGTGCAGGCATTTGCCGCACGAAGTGCAGGTTTCCGAAGAGCCCCAGGGTGTATTGAAATCCGATATGATCCGAACCTGGAAGCCGCGGTCCATAACATCCCAGTTTTGGGCACCCTCCACAGTGCTGCAAACCCTTACACACCGGGTGCACATGATGCAGCGATTGTGGTCCATAACATACCATGCATGCGAAGTGTCCACCTCACACTGGGGGAAGAGATGTGGGTAGCGGATACAATCCATGCCTACTTTATAACCCAAGTTTTGTAACTCACATTTACCGTTGGCTACACAAACAGAGCAAACGTGGTTGCGCTCGGCAAAGAACAACTCGGTGGTAATGCGCTGGTATTTCTTAATTCGTTCTGTATTCGTACGGACAACCATATTGGCTGTCACCTTGGTAGTGCAGGCCGATAAAAGCTTATGGGTTCCTTCGATCTCAACCAGGCACAAACGGCAGGCACCTACATCAACGATGCCTTTCAGGTGGCACATGGTCAGGATCTCTATATCATACTCCCGGCAGACTTCCAGTATAGTTTTGCCTACATCAGCCAGCAGGGGCTTATCATCAATAGTGATGGAAATTTTGCTCATGACTGCGGGATTAGCGGTTCGGTAATTTTATCTTCAGGTTGAACATCTACTATACGACTTTCGTATTCCTTACGGAAATGCCGAAGTGTACTCAGGAGCGGGTTGGGTGCTGATCCCCCCAATCCGCATAGGCTGGCTTCTTTTACATATTCTGCCAGTTCTTCCAGGCGATGCAGGTCGATGCGGGAAGCTTTGTTGTCGCAGATCTTCTGCAGCAGGTCGCACATCATTTTGGTACCAACGCGGCAGGGCACACATTTGCCGCAGCTTTCATCCATACTGAATTCCATAAAGAAACGGGCTACATCCACCATATCCGAACTCTCGTCCATAACGATAAGGCCGCCCGACCCCATGATAGAACCCAGGTTCACCAGGGCTTCGTAATCCATTTTCACATCCAGGTGTTCGGCCGGGATGCAACCGCCTGAAGGACCCCCGGTTTGTGCAGCTTTGAAGGTGCCGCTCCCTTGTATTCCACCGCCAATATCGAAAACTATCTCCCGCAGCGTGGTTCCCATAGGCACTTCTATAAGGCCGGCATGATTGAGTTTGCCGGCGAGGGCAAACACCTTGGTGCCTGCACTTTTAGGAGTACCTATTTCACTGTACCATTCCCCTCCGTTATTGATGATGGGCGCTATCCCTGCAAATGTTTCCACGTTGTTGATAAGGGTCGGCTTGCCCCACAAACCCGATTCTGCCGGAAAGGGTGGCCTGGGCCGGGGAGTCCCTCTTTTTCCCTCAATAGAAGCAATGAGCGCTGTCTCTTCGCCGCACACAAATGCACCAGCCCCAATGCGCACTTCCACATCAAACGAGAATTGAGTCCCAAGAATGTTATGACCAAGAACTCCCAACTTCTGTGCCTGCTTAATGGCCAGTTCAAACCGTTTTATGGCCAAAGGGTATTCGCCTCTTATGTAGGCATAGCCTTTTGTAGCGCCAATAGCATAGCCGGCTATCGCCATTCCTTCCAGCACCCTGTGGGGATTGCCTTCCAGCACGCTTCGGTCCATAAAAGCACCCGGATCACCCTCATCCCCATTGCAAATGACATATTTCTGGTCATTCACATGTTTATATACCGTCTCCCATTTCAGGCCGGTAGGATATCCTGCTCCTCCACGGCCGCGCATCCGGCTTTGCTTTACTTCCGCGATTACGTCTTCCGGGGTCATTTCAAATAATGCTTTGTCCAGAGCCTGGTAACCACCATACACCAGGTAGTCTTCTATCTTTTCAGGATTTATCAGCCCACAGTTTTTCAGTGCGATCTTGAACTGTTTTTTAAAGAAAGGATCTTCGTCAGCATCGATAAAAGGCTTCTCCCGGGAGTCGGCGAAAAGCAGGAGGTGTTCTATCGGCTTTTTCTCAACCAACTGGCTTTGTACGATGCCAGCAATATTAGAGCAATCTATCTTCTGGTAAATAGTATTTTCAGGCAGGAATCTCATCAGCGGTCCCTGGTTGCAGGGTCCCATGCAACCAGTGGGAATGATCTCCACTTCCTGGTCCAGCCCGCGGGAGGTAATCTCTTCCTGCAGTTTCTTCATTACTTCTTCTGAGCCGGAAGAAATACAGCCGGCGCCGCAACATATACAGATCTTGTGCTTGTACCGGTTGTTTTCCACTTTTGCCTTCTCGGCATAAATGATAGTTTTCAGATCATGCCTGTTCATAGGGCGGTCATTTTATCAATGATCAAGTTCACGATTTCACCGGGTTGCACTTTAGCCTGCACTTCATCGTCGACAATCACAGCAGGTGCCAATCCACAGGCGCCAATACAGCGGGCCACCTGTATACCCAATTGATTGTCGGCGGACACTTCCCCGGCCTTTAAACCGGTCTTACGTTCGATCTCGTTTAAAATGGCCTGGGCACCTTTTACATAACAAGCCGTACCGGTACATACCAGGCAGGTATGTTCGCCCTTTGGCTTTAACGAGAAGAAATGGTAAAAGGTAACTGTAGAATACACCCGGGAAGGAGCCAGCTTCAGCGACTTGGCTATATACCTCAGCACGTCCATAGGCAGGTAACCATAGGCATTTTGTGCCGTATGCAGGATCTCGATCAGGGAATCCGGCCTATGGTTTTCTTTCTTGATCCTGGCAGCCAATAACTTAATCCTTGGATCCTTTTTTTGATGCACGGCATCATGGGCTAAAGAAACACTAGTCATTTTTAGAAGTAATTAAGTCAATAGAAAAGAACTGACTAAGAAATGCTGATGGTTTCGCGATCCACCAAGAGGCATTTGTTAAACTGAGCAGGTAGTAAAAATATCCAAAGACCTATATCATTCTAATGACAGCTGTCAGACGGTATAATGACAGTAAACATGCAGGAGGATGCCCGCCGTTTTCACCGGCAAGGGCAGATCAGCGTATTGATTTATAATGATTAAGAAAGTTCATAAAGCGTTCAAACCCATGCTCACTTTGTTATTATCCCTTTTAGTTCACCTATGGTTACCAAAAGATCCATTGCCTGTCTTCCTACGTAAGGTCCTTATACACCATTCAATTTGCCGGCCTGATTAAGGCCGTCGGGACCACATGGAATATTACGGACAACAGTTGAATTAAAGGGAAGAAGTAAGACGGTCGATATCAGACCGGGACGTTTAAGACCCCGGGCTCACTTTTGCCAGGACAGATCCGGATCGGCCCCTCTTTTTTGGTCATTCTCACAGTATCAAAACCCTTTCTGACGCCGCAGTTACTCCCGGGTGACGCCCAGGTAACAGTATGGCAGTAGCGCCGCAATAGTACTGCAATAGTACTGCAATAGTACTGTAATAGTACC
>DASWYM010000184.1:0-9532 GCA_036404975.1 Chitinophagaceae bacterium | reverse complement strand
GTACCTAATCTGAAGCCCCTGGATGCCCGCACCCACAGGGCTATAGTAGAAAAAAGTGTTAAGGAAAGCCGTTCCCGGGTAGATATCCAAAAGGAAGAGGTTGACAAAGTTGCAGGTTACTTCACCCAACCCTTCTGCACGGCTAAATAAATGGCGTGCCATATTTGTAATCCGTTGATTCTTAGCACCCCTTTGCCTTTTACTAAATTTTATAGTATTTTGCCAAATTGGCAACTTTTGCTAGGAGTAAAAGCCCTAATTTTGACCCCGTACAGGGCAATCGCCGGTACGTAAACCAAAGCCTGCGCTCGATCCCATTAAATTCTGAGCGAACATTTTACTACCCATTTTGAACCAATAATAAAACTACCCTAAAACGGAGGAAGTGTATGTATTCGTATGGACTATTGGAGCCGGGTTGTTACTACCTGGTTCAGGAAAAAAAGGAATCGCCCATTAGCATGATCAAGGTTACGACCGTGACCGATCATTGCCTATATGTGTTCTTTTACGAAGACACGCTGGCGACAGTGTGGAAGCGAAAGAACGACCCTATATATGATATCATTGAATGCCTGACCGATGAAGGCGTGCAGGACTGGGAAAAGCATTACAACAATACCGAGGAGTCCTACCATGAGGAGGACGAGGAAGAGTAGTGAGGAGCTGCGAGTTTCGAGCTGCGAGTTGCGAGAAGTCTTTGGGTCATTGGGTCATTAAGTCAGTAGGAATCGTGTTTAGTGGCGGCCGAGGCGGACACGGCGGAGTTCCAAAAGATTTAGGGCGTTGGGGTGGAAATCGTGTACCCAGGGCTGGACGAGGTGGATAACCATATCGTACCAGAGGGGCACTACAGGAGCATCCTGCATGACCAGCTGGTCCGCCTGGCGGTAGAGGCGGTAGCGGAGCGAATCGTTCGTCTCGGCCAGTGCCCGCTCCAGCAGAACATCGAACTGGGGGTTGCGGTAGCGGGTGTAGTTGGGCGGTGCCGGGTTTTTGGAATAAAATACCGATAAGTAGTTCTCGGCATCGGGGTAGTCGGCGATCCAGCTGCCCCGGAAAAACAGGGCCCTTGAGGAGGAAGTCATTTCCAGCAGCAGCGATTTCTGTACGGCTTCCACCTGCACCCGTAGGCCGATCTCTTCGAGCTGGCGGGCAATATAGGAGGCAATGTCGGCATAGATCGGAATGGTCAGGAGCTTTATTTCGGGTGTATTCTTTCCCCCCACGCCGGCCTCGGCCAGGAGCTTGCGGGCCAGCTGCGGATTATAAGTGTAGCCCTTTACTTCGGTGGAATCGAACGATGGCAGCCCCGCCGGCACAAAGCCGCTCTGGGCCGGGATGCCCAGCGAGTTGCGCAGATAGAGCACCAGCTTTTCGCGGTCGAAGCCATAGTTGATGGCCTGGCGCACCTTGCGCAGGCGTGTGGGCGAGGCCTTCACGAGTGGATTGTTCTCATCCACCATAATCCCCAGGTATTCGATGTTCAAATAGGGATGGGTATGCAGTTGCACCTTTCCCTCCCACTCTTTCCTTAACGTGCCCCGCTTGGTGAGCACTTCATCCTTAAAAGAAGCGTCGATGTCGTTGATGAATTCCAGCTTGCCCTGGCGGAATAGGAGGAACTCCGTGGCCTTGCTGTCGTAGAAGCTTACTTTCACCCCATCGAGGTAAGGCAACCGCCTTCCCTGATTATCGAGTTCAAAATACCGCGGGTTCTTTTTCATGATGAGCGCCTGCCCTTCTTCCCAGGCCACGAACTGGAAGGGTCCCGTACCCACAGCATGGCGACGGAAATCATTGCCATACTTCGCCACCGCTTCGCGCGGCACAATCGAACAATACTGCATCGACAGGATACCCAGTATGGGATTAAAGGGTCGAATGAGCTTCAGCTGGAAGGTGGTATCATCCAGCGCCCGGAAACCGTTCACCGAATCCACCCGGCCATTGAAGATCCAGGCGCCGGGTGAAGCGGTGGCCCGGTCCATGATGCGTTGCAGGCTATAAACCACGTCGCCCGCCGTCATCTTCCGGCCCTTGCCGCCGGGGAAGCAGGGATCGTCGTGGAAATACACGTCGTTGCGCAGGAAGAAGGTATAGGTGGTCTTATCGTCGGAGATGTGCCAGCGCGTGGCCAGCGAGGGCATGATATTGAGCCCGCTGTCCACCTCCACCAGCGTATTGTACAACTGGTGGATCGCCCACATGATGGACTGGTTCTTGGCAAACGAAGGATCGATGGAAGCTATGCCCGACACTTCGTTGTAGTGAAAGATGTTCTGCCCGCCTTTCTGGTCGCTGTAGCAGGACGTCAAAAGGAGGAAGGCGAGGCAACAAAATGTGAAATATTTATACAAGCGGAACATATAATAGCCGGAAGCCGTCTAAATTAGCGAAGTATTTGTTTATCAAACCTAAATATCTCGAATGACCCGACTGGCGATCCCCCTTTTATCCGGACTCCTATTCACCGCCATCACTTCCTGTGCCCAGGTTTTAAATCATAAGCAGGACTTTAGCCGGCAGGACCATCTGCGGGGCTCCATCACCCCTGAGCGGGCCTGGTGGGACGTGGTGAGCTACACCATCGGCGTAGCACCTGATTTTAATACCAGGACCATCGAGGGCAAAAGCGAGATCCGCTTCAAGGTATTGGCCCCCGGCAGCCGCATGCAGGTAGACCTGCAGGAACCGATGAAGGTCACGAGGGCCTACTGGAAAGAGCAGAACCTGCCGTTGAAGCGCGAAGGCAATGTATATTATATCACTTTCCCCGATACGCTGCCCGTGGGTGCCGTAGAGACGGTGACCCTTGTTTACAACGGCAAGCCCCGGGAAGCTAAGAACGCCCCCTGGGACGGCGGCTGGATCTGGAAGCGCGATGCGCAGGGGCGTCCCTGGATGAGCGTGGCCTGCCAGGGTTTGGGTGCCTCTGTATGGTATCCCTGCAAGGATCACCAGAGCGATGAACCCGACAGCGCGGTGCTGAACGTGACGGTGCCCGATACCTTGGTGGCGGTGGCGAATGGCAGGCTGCAGGGTAAGAAAAGCTGGAGTAAAGGGCTGGTGACCTATAGCTGGGCGGTGACCAACCCGATCAACAACTACAACCTTATTCCCTACATAGGCAAGTACGTCAACTTCTCCGAAGCCTACAGCGGTGAGCAAGGGCCACTGAATTGCAGCTACTGGGTGCTGGACTATAACCTCGAGAAAGCCAGGAAGCAATTTGTACAGGCGCCACAAACCCTCAAAGCGCTGGAGCACTGGTTTGGCCCCTTCCCCTGGTACGAAGATGACTTCAAGCTGGTGGAAGCGCCACACCTGGGCATGGAGCACCAAAGCGCCGTGGCCTACGGCAATAAGTACCAGAACGGCTACCTGGGCACCGACCTGTCGGGTAGCGGCTGGGGGCTGAAGTGGGACTTTATCATTGTACACGAGGTAGGCCACGAGTGGTTTGGCAACAACATCACCTCCAAAGACATTGCCGATATGTGGGTGCACGAGGGCTTTACCAACTACTCCGAGACCCTGTTTACCGAGTATTATTACGGCAAAAAGGCAGGCGAGGAATACGTCCAGGGGCTGCGCAGTAAGATCGCCAACGACATACCGGTCATTGGCCCTTATGGAGTGAACCGCGAAGGCAGCGGCGATATGTATTACAAGGGTTCCAACCTGGTGCACACCATCCGTCATCTTATTAGTGACGACGACAAGTTCCGATCCATCCTGCGCGGGCTGAACAAGACCTTTTGGCACCAGACCGTGACCACCAAACAGGTGGAGGACTTCATCAGCCGCGAGGCGGGCAAAGATTTCAGCAAGGTGTTTGACCAGTACCTGCGCACTACCAACATTCCGGTGCTGAAGCTGGATGTGGATGGCGAGGTGCTTAAGTACAAGTGGGATGACGTGGTGGCCGGCTTCAACATGCCGGTGAAGCTCACCAACGGGCAGTGGATCACGCCTACCGCACACTGGCAGGAGCTGAAGATGGGCCGCGAGGCCGCCCTGAAGGTGAGCGCGGATAAGAACTTTTATATCAAGGTGAAGAAAGACGATTGAAGACGGTGAGTGATGAGTGGTGAGTGGTGAGTGGTGAGTGAAAGTGAGACCTGAAAAGTGAGGCAAGTAAGGTTTTGGAACAATAAAAAGGAAATAAAGTCCGCTAAGGGACCGTATCTTATTTTTACCGCATGAGCACGATCCGCAGGCAAAGTATTATTTCATCCGTGATTGTCTATTTCGGGTTTGCTCTTGGTTTCCTGAATACCTACCTGTTTACCCGCAAGGGCGGCTTTACCGAAAGCGAGTACGGGCTGACGAGCATGTTCATCGCGGTGGCCAACGTTATGTTCTCGGTGGCCAGCCTGGGTATGCCGGCCTTTATCAATAAGTTCTTCCCTTACTATAAAGCGCATCTTTCTCCCCGGCAGAACGACATGCTCGGCTGGGCCATGCTGATCCCGACCGCAGGTTTCCTGCTCGTGATCAGCGCCGGCATAGCCTTTAAGAATGTGCTGATCGACAAGATCTTTAATAACTCGCCGCTCCTGCTCGACTACTATTACTGGATCTTCCCCTTTGGATTTGGACTGACGATCTTCATGGTGCTGGAAGCTTATGCCTGGCAGCAGCGCAAGGCTGTGCTGAGCAACTTCCTGAAAGAAGTTCTGTTCCGGCTGTTTACCACGGTCCTGATCGTACTGACCACGATAGGCATCCTCACCGAGTTTGATTACTTCATTAAGATCTATGCCTTTTTATACCTGCTGCTGGCTGGAGTGCTGATAGTCCATTTTATTTCGAAACACCAGTTTCACCTCACCATGAAGGTGAGCAAAGTGACCCGTCGTTTCAAGGAGAAGATTATTACCCTTTCCTCTTTCCTGTGGGCTGGTGGCCTGGTGTTTAATGTGTCCAACGTGTTCGACACGATTGTGCTGACGGCGGTGCTACCCAACGGCCTGGCCATAGCCGGTGTTTATGCGCTGGCGCAGAACATTGCCAGCCTTATACAGGCGCCGCAGCGGGCGATCATCTCGGCCTCGATAGGGCCCCTTTCGCAGGCCTGGAGGGAAAAGGATTACGATCGCATCAACCGCATTTACCAGCGGTCCTCCATAAACCAACTTCTGTTTTCCACGGCCATGTTCTGCCTTATCTGGCTGAACTTCCGGGATGGCGTGTTTACCTTTGGCCTGAAGGAAACCTACCTGATGGCCGAGAGCGCCTTTTTCTTTATCGGCCTCACCCGCATTATTGATATGGGATCGGGGGCCAACGCACAGATCATCGGCACCTCCACGTACTGGCGTTTCGAGTTTATCACAGGGTTGATCTTAGTGGCCATAACCCTTCCGCTAAACTATGCACTGACCCGGCAACTGGGAGTGATCGGACCGGCTATCGCGAACCTGACCTCCTTTACCGTGTACAATGCCATTCGCTTTGGCTTCCTCTACCGCAAGTTTGGCATGCAGCCCTTCACGCCCAAAAGTGTCTATACCCTGCTGCTGGCGGCGGGTGCTTTTTACCTCACCTACCTGCTCTTTAGCGATCAACAAGGCCTGCAGTGGATCGTCTTGCGCAGCGCTGTGTTTCTGGCCATCTTTGGTGCCGGCACATGGCTCCTGAAGCTAACCCCGGACCTGGAACCGGTGCTGGAAACGGTGAGAAAGCGGGTAAAGGGAAGATAGCTACCAGTTGTTGGAATTGAGAGGTTGGATGTTCTTTGTTTTAAGTTCTTTGTTCTGGAATGCCACTCATCACTCATTCATAAACTCAAAATAGGAAGAAATAGGAAGTAAAGACCCTTGTAGACCCACTCTACTTCTTTAGCCCATTGTTGTTTAGGCACTTTACAATGGATAGGCAAGAGTGTCTATTCAAAAAGGCTTTGTGTGCCGGCCTTCTCCCCTTTAGGGGGCGGGGGTTTAGTTCTTTGACATTGCGGATCTGCGGAGGATGGGACTTAAGCTGTGGATCATGGAAGGTTCAGGTATTGAGCCCGGAGACCTCGGCACAACAGGTGACTCAGCAAAAATCGGTGACGGAAGCTGAGGAGGAGATAGAGAAACAGGAATCGGTATAGGCACCCTAATAAAAGCCGGGGTCGCTCGATGAGGACCCCGGCAGGAAAACAGGTTAAAGCGCTTAAGGCCTGGCAAAGGAGGCGGCAAAGGTTTCGGAGCCTTCGTAGCGGCCGCTGCCGATATAGCGGCGGGACCAATAGGAGTCATCCAGGTCGGAAACCGTGACGCCCGTGGAGGAAGCGGCGTGGACAAACTTGTTGTTCTGCAGGTAAAAGCCTACGTGCGACACGCCCCCGGTGGTATTAAAGAAGACCAGGTCGCCTTCTTTCAGGCTGGAGCGGTCGATGCGGCGGGTGGCTTTATACTGCTCGCGGGCAGTGCGGGGCAGGCTCAGGCCAAAGATGCCGGCATACATGACCTGCATGAAGGCCGAACAGTCGATGCCACTTTTGGAGGTGCCGCCATAGCGATATCGGGTGCCGAACCATTCGTCGATCAGGTTAAACAGGTGGAGGTTTTCTATAGCCTCTACTTCGGTATTGAGTAAAAGGGCAAATTTTAACTGGAGGGAATGGGCGTTCTCGATGAGCTTGCTACCCAGGGAAGCCGTCGTCTTCTTGCTGGCGTAGACACCGGAATTGTTGGCCGTGCTGGGTCCTTTGGAGAGCACAATAGGCTCTGCGGGAAAAGGCCCCATACCGAATTCAATGTCCTCTAAAAATTTAACTTCCGATTGGACAGAAGCTGTTCCGTTTTTTGTACTTTTCTGGGCCTCGGCGGAGTTAATCACCCCTAGCATCAGCAAGGTAACGGCAAGCAGAATGGATCTGATCATTAGTGGCTTTTTTTAGGTTAACTGGACGGTCCTGGCGAAAATATAGAAACTTTCCCACAGAATGTGGAAATATATCAACGGAATCCGGGAAATTTTATTGCACGAAGGTTGTGTAACTTGCGGTCGATAGGGTTCATAATCAATAAATTGATAAAGCTCAGTTAGATGACTGAGCAACGTCAACAGGAGTCTAAGATGAAGTTTTCCCACTTACACTGTCATACTCAATATTCGCTATTGGACGGCGCGGCCTCCATACAGTCGCTTTATAAGAAAGCCATAAAAGAGGGTATGCCCGCTGTGGCCATCACCGACCATGGAAATATGTTCGGGGCTTTCGAGTTTGTTTCCGAGGCCCATAAGCATAAAAACGACGACGGTAGCCTGAAGGTAAAGCCCGTGGTGGGATGCGAGTTTTACGTGGTGGAGGACCGGACGCGCAAGACCTTTTCAAAAGAGCAAAAGGACGAACGCTACCACCAGGTGCTGCTGGCCAAGAACGCCAAGGGTTACCAGAACCTGATCAAACTCACCTCGCTGGGCTATACGGAGGGGATGTACAGTAAATACCCCCGTATCGACAAGAAGCTTATCGAGCAATACCACGAAGGCCTGATCGCTACCACCTGCTGCATTGGAGCCTATGTGCCCCAGACCATCCTGCACGACGGGGAAGAAAAGGCCGAGCAGGAGTTCAAATGGTGGCTGGACCTCTTCGGAGAGGACTACTTCATTGAGCTGCAGCGGCACAATATGAAGGAGCAGGACACCATCAATGCCGTGCTGATCAGGTTTGCCCGGAAGTACAACGTGCCGATGATCGCCACCAATGACAGCCATTATACCGACCAGGATGACTATAATGCCCACGATATCCTGCTGTGCATCAATACCGGGGAAAAGCAAAGCACCCCTGGCTTCGACGACTTTGTGAACGATGACATGCACATCAAGAACCGGCGCTTTAAGTTCCCCAACGACCAGTTCTACTTCAAGGGCACCCAGGAAATGATCCAGCTGTTTAAGGACGTTCCTGAAGCTATTGACAATACCAATATAATCGTGGACCGGGTGGAGGTACTAAACCTGAAAAAAGACATCCTCCTGCCCGCCTTCCCCATACCTAAGGAGTTCCAGATCCACGGCGACAGCAACCTGGACCAGTGGGAGTTCCTGAAGCACCTCACTTACGAGGGAGCCAAACAGCGCTATGGGGAGATTACTCCTGACGTGCAGGAACGCCTCGACTTCGAGCTGTTCACCATCAAGACCATGGGTTTTGCCGGTTACTTCCTTATTGTAAGTGATTTTATTAAAGCCGGGAGAGATAGTGGCGTGTTTATTGGGCCGGGTCGTGGCTCGGCCGCAGGCTCGGTGGTGGCTTATTGTATTGGAATCACGAATATCGACCCTATTAAATATAACCTGCTTTTTGAGCGTTTTCTAAATCCTGATCGTAAATCGATGCCGGATATTGATACGGATTTCGATGATGAAGGACGACAGAAAGTGATCGATTACGTAGTACAGAAGTATGGCAAAAGCCAGGTAGCGCAGATCATTACCTATGGTACGATGGCTGCGAAAATGAGTATCAAGGATGTCGCGCGTGTAATGGACCTTCCCTTGTCTGATTCAAATGCCTTAGCGAAACTAATACCAGAGAAGCCGGGTATTTCGTTAAAACGGGTACTGCATGCACCCATGTCGCCTAAGGATGGCGAAAAATCTCTTTCGGAAAAAGAGGGGCTGGCCTCGGAAGACCTGGATAGCGTAAGGAGGATACGGGAAATATATAATGGCAGCGATTTACAGGCTAAAGTATTGCATGAGGCCGAGATCCTGGAGGGGTCTGTGCGCAATACTGGTATCCATGCCGCGGGTATCATCATCGCGCCCAAAGATCTTACCGAATTATTACCTGTAAGTACCGCAAAAGATTCCGACTTATGGGTTACCCAGATCGAAGGTAGTGTAATTGAAGAAGCGGGCGTAATCAAAATGGACTTCCTGGGTTTAAAAACCCTTACCATCATTAAAAATGCGTTGCAGCTGATCAAATTAAATTATGGTATCGAGATAGATATCGACAGTATACCATTGGATGACGAGAAAACTTACCAGCTCTATCAAAAAGGCGAAACCAACGCTACGTTCCAGTTTGAAAGTCCGGGCATGCAGAAGCACCTACGCGATCTGAAGCCCGATAAGTTCGCCGATCTGATCGCCATGAACGCCTTGTATCGTCCGGGTCCTTTACAATACATTCCCAACTTCATTAAACGTAAGCATGGAGCTGAAGAAATCACATATGACCTGCCGGAAATGGAAGAGTACCTGGCAGAAACCTATGGGATCACGGTGTACCAGGAGCAGGTGATGTTATTGAGTCAGAGCTTAGGAGGTTTTAGTAAGGGCGACGCCGATATCCTGCGTAAAGCAATGGGGAAAAAGCAAAAGGCAGTACTGGATAAAATGAAGAAACAGTTTATCGATGGAGCGGTACAAAAAGGGCATCCGGCCGATAAGCTGGAGAAAATATGGACAGACTGGGAAGCTTTTGCGCAATATGCGTTCAATAAATCGCACTCTACCTGTTATGCCTTTGTGGCGTACCAGACAGCCTATTTAAAAGCGCATTATCCCAGTGAGT
>DASWYM010000183.1:0-13420 GCA_036404975.1 Chitinophagaceae bacterium | reverse complement strand
GAGGTATCCATCCAGGTATTTTGCCTGACCGCCGCCAGCACCCCCAGCGGGATGCCGATAAGTACGGCAATAAACATGGCCGCAAAGGCCAGGATGATGGTGCCCGGCAAGGCCTCCATCAGCACCGCCCCTACTGCCTTTTTGGTCTGGTAGGACTTGCGCAGGTAGGGCAGCTTCAGGGCCAGTTTGGTTTCCCCGCCTATGAAAAAGCCGGAGAGGTCCTTACTCTTTATTTCCTCCTCAGTATGGATACCAACGGGCGAGACATCATTCAGGTAGAACAGGAACTGCTTCCATTTGGGCTGGTCCAGGTACAGCTCTTTACGAATAGCCTCCTGGGTGGCGGCATCGCCCGTCTGCCCCATCACCAGCCGGGAAGGATCGCCGAAGCCCTGGAACAGGAAAAACACAAGGATGATCACCCCCAGTAAAACCAGTAAGCCATAAGCCAGCCTTTTGATGATGTAAACGAGCACTGATTGGATTTAGGGTGTTTATAACTGCCCTGCAATATCGTCAACCTGGCGATAGCTGGACTTTTCCTTAATGGTTCCCTTATGGATCAACATAAAGGTAGGATTGGTGCGGGCAGCGGTGCGCACGGCTGTATTGTCGCAACTAAACACCGGCACGTCCTGCAGGCCGTTCTTCGCCAGCAGGGCCCTTCCTTTGGCGGCATCGGGCGTAATGACATATACGGGTGTGTTAAGTTCTTTGGTCTTTGAATGTAACGTTTTCAGGTCATCTACCCAGTTGGGGGGTATCTTTCTAAAGTGCTCCACAAACACCAGCAGGGCCTGCTGTTCGGCCAGTACAGCACCCGTAGAGTCGCTACCGCTAACCCCATTGAGGGAAAATCCTTTGATGGGTGGTTCTGCATTGCCTTTACGAATCAGCTTTTGCGTGCGGTCAATGAATTTATATGAGGCCAGGTCGGCAGGCAGTTCGTCCATGCTGAACTCATAGTTCTTGCCTTCCTTTTCATAAATAAACTTCATGGCAAAGGAGTCCGGCACGGCGTTGGCCGGGATTTTCATCTGCTCGGCGATGTTGTTTCCCTCCTTAAAGGGCAGGCAATCTACCGGGGGTAAGTAATTCAGTGCGTACCATTGCAGCCCTACGATCAGTACCAGGCTGGTCAGCACGGTGGCCAGTTGCCCTCTTTTGGTAAACACCGGATCTATATAGCGCCAGCCGGCCAGCAGGAACAAGATGAGCAGGAACAGGATCACGTCCTTCAGGAAGGAGGCAAAAGGTGTGATAGGAAGGCAGTCGCCAAAGCAACCGCAGTTTTTGAACTTACCCGACAGGTAAGCATAGGCGGTCAGGAAGGTAAAGAAGGTAATCAGCAGGAACAGCCCGTTTAGCACCAGTTTGCGCTGCCATCCTACCAGGAGGGCTACACCCGCAATGATCTCCAGGGTGATCATGATCACCGACAGGGCCAGGGAATAATCGTGCAGGAACGTGAACAGGCTTATAAGGGCATTCTTTATAAAGAACGAAGAGGTGGCAAGATCGGCATTCCATATCTCGAAGAATTCCTCCATCTTGTAGGCAAGGCCTAAGGGGTCGTTGGCTTTGACCAGCCCGGAGACAATAAACAGCACTCCTACGATGACTCTTACAATATTTACGGTGGCTCTCATTGCCCCTAATTTACGAATCCTTTTCGCTCATCAGTATTAAAGCGAAGATGGCGTAGTTGATCATGTCGAAATAATTGGCATCGATGCCTTCGCTGATCAGGGTCTTACCCTTGTTCTGCAGGATCTGGCGGATGCGTTGCAGCTTCATCAGGATAAGGTCCACCAGTCCCTCCTGGCTCATGCTGCGCCAGGCCTCCCCGTAGTCATGGTTCTTGTTCTGCATCAGGGTCCTGGCGGCATGTGCCTGGGCCAGGAAAAGCGTTACGGCTTGCTCCACATCCAGTTCATCGGGGGCTTCTGCCGGCAGGTGCAGCTGGATAATGCCGATGATGGAGTAGTTAATGATGCCGATGAACTCGCTCCCGATATCATCATGGATCTTCTGTATCCCTTTTTCCTGGATGGTGCGGATGCGCTGGGCCTTTATGTAGATCTGGTCCACAATGGAAATGGTACGTAGCACCCGCCAGGCGGTACCATAATCCCGGGTCTTCTTCTCGAAGATGTCCCTGCATCGTTCAATCACTTCATCGTACTGCTTATCGGTATCCCGGGTCAATTGTGCCTGCATGCGTAACTGGTTAACTTTATCTACTTTAGCTTCAAAAGTAGCAAAGTCCCTCTAATGTTTTCTATCAATTGTAACGGCCGGCTGATCTCCTTAGAGGAGCCCCTGGTCATGGGCATTATTAATACGACACCTGATTCCTTTTATTCGGCCAGCCGGCATGCAGCCATCGATGATTTCCTCAGAACAGCCGAAGGCATGCTCCGGGACGGTGCGGCCATCCTGGATATAGGGGGGCAAAGCACCCGGCCGGGAAGCAGCCGCATAGAGGCTGATGAAGAACTCCAAAGAATACTGCCCCCGCTGGAGGCCTTGCTAAAACGATTTCCCGATGCCATCGTCTCCATCGACACCTTTTATTCGAAAGTTGCGCAGTACACCGTGCAGGCCGGTGCGAGCATCATCAACGACGTCAGCGCCGGCACCATCGACCCGGAGCTCCTGCCCCTGGTGGCCCGCCTGCAGGTGCCCTATGTGCTCATGCACATGCAGGGTAACCCGCAAACCATGCAGCAGAACCCCAGCTACGAAAATGTAGTATTGGAAGTGTTTGATGCCTTAAGCTTTAAGATGAAAGAACTGGAACAGATGGGCATTAAGGATATTATTATCGACCCGGGCTTTGGCTTTGGCAAAACCATTGCCCACAACTTCCAGCTGCTCGCCCACCTTTCCTACTTCGAGCAACTGGGCAAGCCCCTGCTCATTGGCCTTTCCCGTAAAGGGACGGTGTACAAAACGCTCGACATAAGAGCCGAGGATTCGCTGAACGGCACCACCGTGCTCAATACCATCAGTCTTTTGAACGGCGCGCGCATCCTAAGGGTGCACGATGTAAAGGAAGCCGTGCAGGCCGTGCATTTGTGCGCCGCCTACCAAAAAGGAAAGAGCAGCTAAAGTGGCTGCTCTTTTCAATGCCTTCGGCACACAGATTCTTTCCATATTGTATCAAAAATGGTGGAGGCTTATAAATAGGACCTGGAAGATGGCAGACGTTTTAGGTGTTCAGAGACAGTGACCTTTCATGGGAGGCGGATAACCTACGCGGACAAAGGATCAAAAAAACGGAGCGTTCCGGAACCGCGCACCGGGGGGATTAAAGAAAAACAGCCCACCGGGGGCGGTGAGCTGTAAATATCGGGTAAATTATTGATATAACCATTAATGGGGTTCGTGGGTGGGGGCACCTCCCGGCGGCATCATCTGCGGCTGGGCCTGTGCGGCCGACACGTCCAGAACTTCCACATCGAAGATCAGGTGTTCGTAAGGCTTGATCTGGGGGCTCGGGGGCTGGGCACCATATGCCAGCATCGAAGGGATAAAGACCCTTGCCTTAGCGCCTTCTTTCAGGCCCTGTACGCCTTCGTCAAATCCTTTGATCATCTGGCCTACGCCTACCGTAAAGCTCATGGGCTCGGTGTGACCGAAAGTAGAATCTAAATTGGAATCAAACACGGTACCGCCAAAGGTCTGGCCCTTATATTTTACCGCTACGGTTTTTCCTGCCTGAACGGGCTCACCGGTACCCGGGGCTAACACCTGTACGTAAGCACCAGAAGGCGTGCGCTGGGCGTTGATGTTGTTCTTGGAGAGGTATTGCTTCACGGCCGATTCCTCTTTACTCACGATAGCGGTGCGCTCTTTTTCCTCATCCTGGCGGAACTGGTCGGCGGTATCAAACACCTTCAGAACCTTTACCGTGGTCACGATCTTATCGCCATTGCGGTAGGGAGTCTGCTGGATAATGGTGGGATTCTTCTTGATAAACGTATCCATGGCCTGAACGGCATACACGCTATCGCCTTCTTTCAGCAGGGTAAACACCTCGGAGATGTCGTAGGGCTGCTGGGCAGCGCTCACCTGGAAGTAAGCGGGCAGGCCGGTATAGGTGGAGAAGATCACGCTGTCCTTGATCTTTTGCATCACGTGGGCCTTTACGAACTTGCCTTCCTCTACCTTCTTTCCGCTCTTGCTTTCGAAGTGCTTATAGGGCAGACCGGTCTTTGTCTTCTTGAAGTCCACCTGGTTACAGCCGGCTGCTGCTAAAGCAAACCCTGCTGCGATGATCATGTTCTTAAGTTGCATTCTGTTTTGTTTATTGTAGTATAGATTTATTTTCATTAATGGCTTCCTTGAACCGGCGCACCGTATCGGGCAGGGAGGCATTGTCCCTACCGCCGGAAGCGTTGTAATGTCCGCCGCCCTGGAAGTAGGTGCGCGCAAAGGTATTGCAATCAAAGTTGCCCTTGCTGCGGAACGACCACTTCCGCTCTTCGTCGCGGTCGATAACCAGGCCTACCAGCTTAATGCCCTGTATGGAAAGGGGGTAATTCACCAACCCCTCGGTATCACCGGTCTTGATTTCGTATTTCAGCAGGTCCATCTTGGTGATGGAGATCAGCGCCGTATTCAGCTCGTAGTAGATCTCCATGCGGTTCGACAGCACATGGCCGAGAAAGCGCAGGCGGTTCTCCAGGAAGTTGTCGTAGAGGGCCTCGTGCACTTTGGTATGATCCAGCCCCTGCTCCTTCAGCGCCGCCACCATATGGTGCACGCTGGCGTGGGTGGACGAAAAGCGGAAAGAACCTGTATCGGCCACTACCCCGGCATAAAGGCACTCCGCAATATAGATGTTGATCTTATCGCGGTGCCCCGACTGGGTAATAAAGTCATAGACCATCTCGCTGGTGGAGCTTTTGCCGGTGTTGGAGTCGCCGTAATGGAACGTGACCGTATCGGGCTGCTGGTGGTGATCGATCAGGATCCTGGTGCACTCCAGGGCCTTGAGCTTAGGCTCCATGTTCTTGGTGCGGTCCAGCTTATTGAAGTCCAGGCAAAAGAGCCATTCGGCAGTATTCAGGAAAGCATCAGCCTTTGCCCTGTGCAGTTCATAATCCAGCACTTCCTCTGCCCCAGGCATCCAGTTGAGCCAGCGGGCCCAGTTGGTGGGGGAAATCACTTGTACGTCGTGGCCAAACTGGCGCAGGAAATGGTATAACCCCAAAGTAGACCCCATGGCATCGGCATCAGGCTTCTGGTGCATGGTGATAGCTACCTTGCGGGGCTTGGTAAGCTCAGGGTATATGTGAAATATCGGCTGCATAAACGGCGGCAAAAGTAGGCAATATACGCCAACGGGGCGAAAGGAACTAGAACGGAGCGGTGAGTGGTGAGTGGTGGGTGATGGGTAGAACCTCTTCTGGCCAGACACCTTACTACCGCCTTGAAAAACAAGATAGTAGATATAGAATAACCTTATTAGACCCGGGGCTACCCCATTTATTCTTAACTACCCATTTGCATAAACTCCACCACCATCCTGCTCCTGAACCGGTTCCCGACCGCTCTTCATCCGCTCCTTTTGCAGCGGTTCAGGAGCGGTTCAGCAACGGTTCAGGAGCGGTTCAACAGCGGATTAGCACAGGCTTAAAAGGGATGGCAGAAGGTCTGAAAGCTGCCGGAGGATAAAGGAGGTAGCCATGAAGGGGGAACTGAAACCGGGGTCTTTAAGGGGAGAAATTGCTTTATAGGAGGCAATGGCTTTGAATCTTCCCGTCCGAACGGCTTTGAATCCCTATTTTTGCGCGGCAAAACACAGAGAAATGAGCAATAGAACATTCACTATGATTAAGCCGGATGCCATGAAGAATGGCCACGCCGGTGCTATTCTGGATAAGATCATCAAAGCGGGCTTCCGTATTGTGGCTTTAAAGCAAACACGCCTGAGCACTGAAAAGGCTGGTGAGTTTTATGCCGTACACAAGGAAAGACCCTTCTACGGGGAACTGGTACAGTTCATGAGCAGCGGGGTGATCATCGCCGCCATCCTGGAGAAGGACAACGCAGTAGCTGACTTCAGGACCCTGATCGGTGCTACCGACCCTTCCAAGGCAGACGAGGGCACGATCCGCAAGCTGTTTGCCACTTCGGTAGGCGAGAACGCTGTACACGGCAGCGACAGCGATGAGAACGCTAAGATCGAAGGCGACTTCTTCTTCTCCGGCCTGGAAAAATACTAAAGGAAAAGTCCCGCACCTGGCGGGACTTTTTTTATATTTCCTTTACTTTCTTCCTGATCATTTCGTTCCGGACCGGCTCCACTTTATAGCCCGCCTTGCGCAGCAGGCTGATCACTCCGCGCTCTCCCGGCAGGTGTCCTGCCCCCACGGCTACCACCAGCGACTCTTCTTTCATCAGCTTATCCATCTTCTTCACCCAGTCTACATTGCGGTTGTAGAGTAATATCTCGGTAAAGTTCTGGATACCGGCATCTTCCTGGAGGGTTAGCTGCTCCAGTTTCGACAGCTCCTGGTTGCGGTAGGCCAGGCTAAGCTCTTCGAAAGACTTGTCTTCATTCTTACCGTATTCCTCGATATACTTGACCAGTTGCCTGGCCTGTACCTGGTAGGGAATGGAGTCGAAGATCGAAATCTGGAAGGCCATAGTTTCCAGGCCTTTTATGCGCTTGCGCACTTTTTTGGCTTCCTGCATCACCAGTTGCTCCATAGCAATGGGGTTGTCGCAGTCAACAGAAGCCTGCATCATGGTGGAGGCGGCCAGCATGGGCTTATAGGTTTCCAGCATCGAGAAAGGGATCATGCTCTTCTGGCTGGTGAAGAAGACTTTTACTTTGGTGTACTCCTCTTCGGTGAGGAGGTCGGCCAGGGTAGTATCGCCATTCATTTTCATCTTGTTCACCACGCCGAGCATTTCGAAGAGGTTGTCCATGTCCAGCTCGAGGTAAACCCGGTCGCTGCGGCCGATCGCACTTTTCAGGCTATCGCTCAGCTGGATGTCATCCGAACACATCATATGGATGGTACCAAAGAGATAAGACGGCTGCGCCAGCCCGTTGCCACTAATACGCCATAGCAGCGTATTGTCTTGATTTTTCACTTGAGCATAAGCAGCCATACTCAGGAGTATGCCCAGCACCCACAGCAGCGACCTTTTCATCGGAGAATTTTTAGCAATTTAGGAATAAGGGTGAATAACACTTGTAAGTACCCAACAATTTAACAACCGGTTCTAATGGAAGACCTCCGTCCAGTAGCGGGAAAACTTAGTTCCCCACACAACGCCCAGTTCATGCAGTTCAATTGGCATGCCGAGCTCCTGCTTAAGGGCCAGCAACGGCAGGTTGACACCGGCTCCCAGCGCCGCCACTATTGTGCCCTGTACGCGGGGATTGATTTCGAGGAGCAGGGGTTCGCCCGATGCTCTCTTTTTAACCTGGATGCCTATGTTGCCGTGTAGACCAATTGCCTCAATCACCCGGCGGCAATAGTCAATAATGGCTTCGTCCTTTACAAAAGTGCCCTTCACACTGATTCCGTTGATCATTTTGGTGCGCAGGCGCGGCACGATAAGAACGGCCCTCCCCTCCTGCGCCAGGCAATCCACCGAGTACTCCTCCCCCGCCAGGTATTCGGTCACCAGCAGCTGGGGGAAGGGCTTGGCCGATAGGATGCCCAGGGCAATGGGATAAGGGATGTAGGTGTTATAGGGCTTCTGGTCAAAGAGCTGGCTGGACTCGTCGATGGAGTCCGATACGATCCTGAATCCCCTGCTGCCATTGGAAATGGAAGGCTTAAAGCAAAAGTCCTGTTGCGGGTGCCCCAGTTCATAGGCTGCGTGGATAAAGTCCTCGGTCGTGTTGACCACGTGGTAGCGCGGTACGGGCACCCCTTTTTGCGCCAGGTATTGGTAACAGGCGGCCTTATTGTTCGCTCTTTCTATTGCCCCGGCAGGCGACACCAGTACCTTGATGCCTTCGGCGGTAAAAGCCTCTTTTGCTTTGGACAGGGGGAAAAGTTCGCGGGTAACGAGTGGGAGGACCACCTGGATATGGTGCTGCCGGCACACGCGGAGCACTTCCTCCGTAAAGTTGTCTTCCGACGCCCTGGGTATTTGCACAAAGGCGGGGTGCATAAAGCGGCCGGTAGCTTCGGGGTCAGCATCTGCAATAAGGAGGTTGATCCAGTCGGCC
This sequence comes from Chitinophagaceae bacterium, assembly GCA_036404975.1. Lineage (GTDB taxonomy): Bacteria > Bacteroidota > Bacteroidia > Chitinophagales > Chitinophagaceae > Flavisolibacter. The sequence goes on along the minus strand of DASWYM010000183.1, from coordinate 5,214 downwards.
TGCAACAGACACTTAATGATGCCGGGAGCCCCCGGGGCGCCCCCGCCAGTCATTAATACGTTGATCTTTTGCATGCTGTGAAGTTAAGGCGCATTGGCTACACCTGTCTCTTCCAGGTGAGAGTAAATCTACTGGCGCACAGTGGGGCACTTCAGGCCCTTATTGCCGAACATCTGGCCGGCAAACGTAGAGCCGCCTCCCCCACCCAGCTGGACGCGAAGGTGCAGCCCTGTAAAGTAGTACCAGTCCTTCTCCCGGCTGCCTCCTCTTTGGGCTCCGTGGGTTGGATACACCGGCTCGCCACCGGCTACTTCATCGCCGCGGTAGGCGTAGTCTACTGCCAGCTGGCCTCTTTCGGCCAGGAGATCCTCCGCTGCAGCGTAGTTACCGCTGACATCATCAAGGTAATCAGTAAAGAGTTTACGGAAGCCTGCGGAGAGGCCTAACTGCACGCGGTCGCTGACGGCATATTTAATACCACCGCCGAGGGGAATAGCCAGTTGGGTAAGGGAATAAGGCTTTACTTCGGGATAACCGCTCAGCCCCTGCCCTTCAGTGCTTAAAGGCTTGAGATACACTTTGTTGTTCGAAGAGTCGCGGGTGTAGGGATCGAAATGATACACCGCCACTCCCCCGAAGAGGTAAGGCGACCAGCGGGTGTTGTATAAGTTGAAGACATTGTATTCGGCAAGCAGGCTTACCTCCGAGATCCGGGATTCGAAGCTAAGGTTGCGCAGCTGCAGGTATTCTTTCGTATTGTACTGATCGTCTCCTTCCACGCTGGCGCGGGTATAGCCCAAAGTAAAGGTGAAGCGATCGCTGTAGTCGTAACTGGCGGAAAGTCCAATAGCCGGGCGGGTGAAGCGCCCTACGTAGTGATTATCCACTAAGTCGCCCTGGTAATGACTGGCGCCGCCGAATAGCCCAAGGGATAGTTGACTAAAGGAACAGATTGTCGTTAGCGATAAGGTAAAGGATAACAGGTACCGGTGCATTTGTGGTGTTTACGCACAGGTTTGCAAATTTAAGGCCACTCCTGCTGAGCTTAGAAAAAGGAAGGGCAGCGCTGCTGGAAGGAGTTGCCGTTTTTACTGAAGGCCCCGCTAAAAGTTCTGCCCAGGTCACCAAAAGACCGGAACTTGGCCTCTAAGGTGATACCGATAAAGTAATACCAGTCCATTTCGGTTGGGGTGCCCCGTTGCTCACCCGCATTGGGGTAAGGCAAATTGCGGTGCAACTCGTCGCCGCGGAAGGCCAGCTCAACGGCTTTAGGGCCCCTGGCTGCCAGCAGTTTTTCCTTATCAACAAAGTCTTTGCTGACATCATCAATGTAGTCGATGAAAGACTTGCGCTGGGCGGTCTCAATGGTAAAGAGCAGGTCGTTGGAGATCGCATACCGTATACCGCCGCCAAAGGCCATGGCCGGCTGGTAAAGGCTATAAACTTTACGATCCGGGTAATCAGGTAAGCCCTGTCCCTCCGTACTCAGGGGTTGCAGGTAAACCTTTGCACCACTTTCATCATGCGTATAGGGATTGAAGTGAAAGTAGGCAACGCCACCATAACCAAATGGCGTCATGCGGTAAGTAGTAAGGTCCAGCAGTTGCCAGTCGATATATAAGTAGGCTTCCTGGATATCGGTTCTAAAGCTGAGGTTCCTTGGTTTCAGGTAGCCGCGGTTGTGACGGTCAGCGGCCGAAAGGCTGCCTATACTCACACCGGCCTTTATGGATAGCTTATTGGAAAGCGGTTGCCGCAGCGAAATGCTGAAGATGGGCCGGGCACGCTCAAAGTCAAAACTGGTGGGCTGAAGGTCTCCCTGGTAACTTACAATGCCCCCGAATAAGCCTAGCCATGGCGTATAGTCTACATCTTGTGCCCTGAGTGCAGCGCAGTTGGTAAACAGGAAGAATAAGAGAAGTAAGGTTTTGTTCTTCACAATCGGTTAGATTTTGGCTATTCGTTTGGTGGTTTCCTACAGGGAGAGGATTGTGATAGGTCTTAAGCAAGATTTGAATTCGAGTGTGACCGTTCAACGTCTACTACAAAGATTATAAAATTCCTTTAATTATTTTAGTGTTTTCAAATAAAAATTATGCACCTCATGCGTCTTTCATTCATACTGCTATCCTGCTGGTTATTATCCTGTTCGCAGGTAGAAGGAACAAAGGAAAACAACAATAAGTCCGACGTGTTAGCTTCCAACCGGGATACCACGGTAGATCCCTCACTGGATTTCTTTACCTATGCCAATGGCGGCTGGATCAAGAACAACCCTATTCCCGATGACCAAAGCTCCTGGGGGATCGGTCATGCAGTTATGGAGGAACTCTATAACCGCTTGAAGCTCATCAATGAACAGTCCCTCACTGCTCAAAGCGGTATTGAAAAGAAGGTGGGTGATTTCTGGTACAGCGCCATGGATTCGGTCACCCTTGAACGGGAGAAGTTGCAAGCCATCCGCCCGGAACTGCAATCCATTGATTCTGTACGTGATATACCATCACTAACGGATGTAATGACCCGCCTGCAGGTTAAAGGTATCGGCAACTCCTTTGACGAAGGCGTTTACCAGGACGCCAAAAACAGCGATGCCATGGCTTATTACCTGAACCAGGGTGGCCTGGGGTTGCCCGACCGGGATTATTATTTCAATACCGACCAGCGCACAAAGGATATCCGTAAGGCCTATGCTACTTATGTGAGCACCGTCTTCCGATCGCTGGGTGCAGATAGCAGCGGAGCCAATAAAAAGAGCGCGGATCATATAGCCCTGGAGACCCGGCTGGCCAAAGCATCACGCAAGCTGGAAGACCTCAGGGACCCCTATAAGAACTATAACAAGTTTGCAATCAAAGACTTAAGCCACCTGTCTCCTTCGGTTAACTGGTCCGCCATGCTGACCCGGAAGGGCGTAAAGGCCGTGGATTCAGTTATTGTGGGACAGCCGGAATTCTATAGAGAGTTGGAAGCTTCCCTGAAATCTGTTCCCCTTCCCGTTTGGCAGGACTACCTGCGCTTTCACCTGGTGCGCTCTACGGCCCCTTATCTCGATAGCATCACCTTCCGGAACTACTTCGACTTTTACGGCAAGACCCTTCGTGGGGCACAGAAGCCTAAGCCCCGCTGGAAGCGGATGCTGGACCTGGAGGACAACCTGATGGGCGAAGCCCTGGGACGGGTGTTTGTGACTGAGTACTTTAATGCCGCGGCTAAGAAGCGCTACGAAGACCTGGTGGAAGATATTCGTGCGGCTTTAAAAGACCGCATTCAGCAACTGGATTGGATGAGCGACAGCACCAAGCAAAAAGCCCTGCATAAGCTGGCCGTGATGAAAAAGAAGGTAGGCTACCCCGAAAAGTGGAAGGATTTTTCGGCTATGGACATCCAACGCCAGCCGCTCGTGCGTAATGTCATGGCGGCTAATACCTGGTGGCACAACTACCAGGTAAATAAACTCGGTAAGCCGGTGGACCGGGACGAGTGGGAAATGAACCCCCAGACGTACAACGCTTATTATAATCCCTCGAACAACGAGATCGTATTGCCGGCAGGCATCTTTACGGTACCTGGCTATAGGGATGAAGAACTGGACGACGCCCTTGTGTACGGCTATGCCGGTGCCACTACCATCGGTCACGAGATCACCCACGGCTTCGACGACCAGGGCAGGCAATACGACGAGAAGGGTAACCTGAAGAACTGGTGGACTATAAAGGATTCAGCAGAGTTCGCCAAGCGTGCCGGGCTGATGGTCCGGCAGTTTAATGAGTATGTAGTAGTGGATTCCATGCGTATCAACGGTAAGGCCACCCTGGGCGAGAACATTGCCGACCTGGGCGGCGCCCTTTTAGGATTGGATGCCTTTATGAAAACGGAAGCCTATAAGAGTGGTAAGATGATCAATGGCATGACACCGCTGCAGCGTTATTTTCACGGATACGCCATCGGCTGGCTTAGCCATACCCGTAAGGAACAGTTGGCGAACATGGTTATGACGGATGTACACTCCCCTGCCAAGTGGCGGGTGAACGGTCCCTTTGTCAACGTGGATGAATTCTATGCGGCTTATAAGATCAAGCCGGGTACGCCCATGTATCGTCCCGACAGCTTACGCGTCCGCATCTGGTAACAACAATTCCCAGGCTTTAATCCATAAGAAGGCAGGTCATCAAACGGTGACCTGTTCTTTTTTGTATAAGCCGGTAAACTGTATGCCCAGACCGGGCTGACCGGAGGTGATGATCTCACCGTTGTCCTTGTACGTGAGTCCTGTGGCCAGGTCTTCTTCCAGCAGCAGCGGACCATCGGCGTCCACATAGTCCACCAGGGGCATCAGGTGGGCGATGGCGGCCGAGCCAATCGTGGATTCATTCATGCTTCCCAGCATCACCTTCATCTCCAGCCTGCGGGCGTTCTGTATCATCTGCAGGGCCGGAGTAATACCGCTGCACTTGGTGAGTTTTATATTGATGCCGTGGAAATGGTTGTGGCATTTCTCCACGTCCTGTTCGGCCACGCAACTTTCATCGGCGATCAGGGGTAAGGGAGAACGCTCATAGAGGTACTTCATGCCTTCCCAGTCGTCCTTTGCCAGCGGCTGCTCTACGAACTCCACGCCCAGTTCCTTGAAGGCTATGATCTTCTCCAGGGCCTCTTCGGCCTTCCAGGCGGCATTGGCATCTACCCGGAAAGGGGCGTCGGTATGCTTGCGCAGAGCCTCCATGATTGCGATATCCCTGTCGGTGCCCAGCTTGATCTTATACACCGGGTGCGGCTTTTCCTTTAGCTTTTCTACCATCTTTTCAATGGAGTCGATACCGATGGTGTAATCAGAAATAGGATGAAGTACCGGCTCCTTTTTCCAGAGCTCTTTGAGGGGCTTGCCCTTGAACTTACCATAGAGGTCCCAGGCTGCTATGTCCAGCGCGCACACCAGAAAAGGGTTGGCAGGGTACACGTGGTGCAGGTAGTGCCAGTAGCGCTCCGGTTCGGTAAAGGCAAACTTCTCAACAAATACCTTTTTGCGCTCCAGGTCCTCGACCATCTTTTCCACCGGTATGTTGTAATAGGCGATTGCGGGGGCCTCTCCGAAACCCACCCGTCCCATGTGCTCCAGTTGAACAACAAAAGTGGGCTGGTGGGTTTTCACTCCCTTAGAGATGCCAAAGGGATAGCGGAACTTCAGGCTATAGGTTTGGTAAGCTACTTTCA
>DASWYM010000182.1:0-6412 GCA_036404975.1 Chitinophagaceae bacterium | reverse complement strand
GGATTTATTTACAAGCCAGGTATAACGGTGACTGAAGGTAGTGCTACAGCAGGGTGCTCTGCTCAAAAGACCATTACGGTGCCAGTTTTGCTTCCTGCAAATGCTACGGCTACTGTATCGGTCAGCGGGACGGCTCAAGTTTCACAGGACTACACCTTATCTGCCACCAGCCTGTTAAACGCTACTTCCACTAACAGCAAACAGGAACTGATGGTGGTTCTTAAGAATGATGCTGTTATCGAGAGCGATGAATCCATCGACTTAACTATTGCGGTAAATAATGCCGGCTCCAACCCGGTCAATACCCGGTACACCATCACCATCACTGATGATGATGTTATGCCTATCATTGGCAATGGAGAAAAGGCCTTGCTGTCGGAAGGCTTCAACGGTCCGGACGGCTTTGGTGAGCCTGCCGGGTGGAGCGAAGTGCTGGAACTCCCCCAGGATGCCAGCGATCCTGCAGCAACCACAGGGTACAACCAGTGGGGTACCTTTGGAGGAAAGCTCGCTATTACAGGGAAAGACGCATTAACGGGTTTACAATTGCCGGCGGGTACATACAATCCGCTAAGCGAAAGCAAAACGTTGGTGAAGTCTCCGCTGATCGACGCCAGGGGTTTAAGCCTTATTAGGGTGAAGTTCGACTACCGGGTACAGGGTGAAGTGGATCCCCAGCGGGTGAATATCAGCGATCCGGACATCGAAAAGCTGCCGGTGTTCGACTATATGGCCGTAATGTATTCGTTGGACGGTGTGAACTGGGTGGAACTCAATACAGGCGACTTTAAAGCCTTCGCTTCCGCCTTACCTTCCAGTGGCGCCTTCAGCGGGCTGTTGCCGGTATCTCTTTCCAACAAACAGTTTTACCTGGCCTTCCGGTGGTATAATGATACCAACGCCGGTGGACCAGAGAGCGTAACCATCGATAACTTATCGGTTACCGGTACTCCCCGGAAGATTGAAAATGACCAGAGCCACAGCGCCCGTGAGAACCTGGGAGCTGGGCAGGAGGTATATTTCTATAGCGTGCAGGACGGAGAAGTCTTGGGTAACATACACAATAGCACCACCAAAGACTTTGGCTGTACCTCTATGTATGTAGAAAAGTCGGGTACAGGAACCTTTAATCTCTACCAGGATCGTAGCGGACTGCACAAGGTGGCTGATAAGGTGGTGAGGGTTGAGACTGGGTATATTTATAAAGTACCTACTGGTGTGACCCTGTACTTTACCGAAGCCCAATTACAAGCTTTGGAACTGGCCACGGGTAGAGAGCGTACGGAGTTCTCCGTTTACGCTGTAGGGGATATCGCTTATACCGCCGCCAGTTCAAAGAATACGAAAGCTTACCTTCCAGTCTATACTCCAATTCCAGGAGTAGGAGGGTATTACTCTGTCACCATAACCGAAAAAATGAATGGTTCTTATGCCTTGGGAATTGCTACATCTGTTCTGGGATTGGAGCAAAAGCCTGTAAACCAAAGTTTACCCGAAATAGGCAGCGAATGGCAGTTTGCTCCCATTTACCCTAACCCGGGAGCAGGGGTGGTCTCCATCCAAGTAACCGCACCGGTATATCAGCGACTGGATATGGAAGTCACCAATATTGCCGGCCAGGTGGTTTACCGGCAGACGCAGACTATTCAACCCGGGATATCGTCCATAAGGATGGAAACCAGGATGCTGAGTGGCGGAACCTATATGGTAAGGCTAAAGAATGAAGTGGGAGAATCTATTAATGTTCAGCAGTTTATAAAGAAGTAATGGACTTCGTTCTTTTGAAAGGCTGTTGCAAAAAGCAACAGCCTTTTTTTGTCGTTCCGTTTATAGTCCTCAAATTTGTGCCCGCAGAGCATGAAAAAGATTATTGTTACGATCGACGGATGGTCCTCCTGTGGAAAGAGCACCCTGGCCAAGCAATTGGCTAAGAACCTGGGCTATATATATGTGGACAGTGGCGCTATGTACCGCGCCATTACCCTCTATTTCCTGCGCAACCACGTCGATTGGACCGACACCAAAGAAGTGAAGAAGGCTCTAAAGGACATTAACCTGGAGTTTCATTACAATCCTTCCAGCGAAAGCTCTGAAATATACCTGAACGGCGAAAACGTGGAATATGTTATCCGGGACCTGGTAGTGGCTGAAAAAGTAAGCGATATCGCTGCCATTAAAGAGGTCCGCGATTTTGCCGTAGCCCAGCAGCAGGCCATGGGCAAAAAGAAAGGCATTGTCATGGACGGTCGCGATATCGGCACCGTCGTTTTCCCCAAGGCCGAGCTGAAGATCTTTATGACGGCGGATAACGCAGTCCGTGTGGAGCGCCGGTTCAGGGAGCTCTACGAAAAGAATCCCAATATCACCCTCGAAGAAGTAAAATCCAACCTGGAGATGCGCGATTATATCGACTCTAACCGTGAGGTAAGCCCGCTGCGGAAGGCCGACGACGCTATTGTGCTGGATAATACCAACCTGACCCCTGCCGAGCAATTCAAAAAGGCCCTTAAACTGGTCCAGGAACACTGCGACCGGTAAAGAATAACGGGAATCGGCATATGTAGAGGTAAATGCACAGAAGGAAAATTATCCCCGTTATGGCTGAGTTTAAGGAGAAGTACCCGTTTACCGGCCTGGTGGCATAAAAATTTAGTAATATACGGTGTACTGATAACTGCGACTCCAGTCGTGTCCTATCCCCATGAAGAAATAACCAACCTAACTCCCCCAACAAAAAGTAAAGCCATTACAAAACTGCCTTGAGAGAAGTATCCTCTTCTTATCGAATAAGCCATTCGTGAATGCCTTGGAGTTAAGGTAACCGACCTTCCATATCATTCTCAGAGAAATCCGTAGCCGCTGAAAGCGACAACCCCTTATCGTTAACTAAAATCTCTGAAATGAAACCACTTCTACGCACGCTCTTACTGCTGACCGCGGTTGGCTATTCTTATGTCATTAACGCCCAAACGGGTTCCTGTACAGTTACGGACCTCCTTGTGCAGAATATAAGGCCTAGTGGAGATGATCCTTGTACTTTCACATTCGACGTGGCATTTACCATGACTTCCAACAGTAGTAAGTACGTATATCTGCAATCATATATACGTACAGGAGCAGATGGAGGACCTGGTGATAGCTACCCGGATTATTTCGATTGTGTAAACGGCACCACCAGCGAAAGGGGTACTGTTGACCCTCCCACTTTTAGTGACCTAAACCGCATTCCTTTCTTAAATATCCTGATCGATAACAGCGGAGATGATCCCGTATTTGCAACAACATACCCTGCCGATCCAACAGGACTGCCCATTAGAGGCGTTGTGTTTACTGGCACTCCCAGTAGTGTAGACACCTTTAGATTGGCTAATGGCGATGTGCGCTTTAATTTATACGGTTTGCAAGCTCAAGTACCTGCTCCCCTGTGTGTAAACGGAACAGTTCAGCCATTTGTGATTGTAACCGATTTCTTTGGAACCAATGCTAATAATCCAAATGTAATCCAATGCGTGAGTTGTGAAGTGACATTTGCTGCAGCCTTTTTTAGTACTCAGTTCGTGGCGAATTGTACTAGTGGTGATCTTACTGTAACCCTGACAAGTAATTCTTCTGAGGCATTTTCCGGAACCTGGCAATTGTTTGTAGATGTGAATGATAACCGCCTATATACCCCTGGGATTGATGTACCGCTTAATGCTGCCCCAATTGATTTTGACTTGACCGGATTAAGTTCTACAGCCGTCTTCTCCGTTGTTGTTCCAGCTCAATATCGTGGGTATAATGTCATTCTTATCACAGAAATCGAAACTGGTTTTGGCGAAGGTGCTTCTTCAGGTATGCTCCTGCTCACCTGTGGCACGGGGTCTGCCCCATTACCGGTGAAGTTTAAAGCTTTTAATGCAAATCGCAGGAATGCAGACGTTCTGTTGTCCTGGGAAACCGCTTCCGAAGACAACAACCGCGGGTTCTATGTACAGCGGAACAATGGCAGCGGCTGGAGCGACCTCGGCTTTGTGGCCTCAAAAGCCCTGGAGGGAACCAGCACCGGCGATCTCTCTTACAACTATACCGATCTGAACAATACCTCCAAAGGCGTGACCCAGTATCGCATCAGGCAGGTAGACATTGATGGAAAAGCCAAGCTGAGCGAAATACGCCAGGTAAGAGGATTGGCACAGGCCGGTAAAGTAACGGTCTATCCAAATCCAAGTGCTACCGGTAAGGTGAACGTGGTATTCGACGACAGCAAAGCCATCTGGAATGTATCGGTAGCCGATATGAACGGCCGGATCCTCAAACAATTCAAGGGGGTAACCAGCAGCGTGCTGGTCGATAACCTCCTGCCCGGAATGTATATGATCCGCATTGTGGATACCCAAACCGGCGTTCAGACAGCTGAAAAAGTAATCATTAACAATCATTAATCGATAACAGGGCGGTGTTGCGCACCGCCCTTCTTTTCCAAACAATCATTTAAAACAAAGAGCCGGCTGGTTCCACAGGAACCCGCCCCGGGAACGAATGTGCCCGAAAACTGTTTCGCAACCTATTGTAAACAAAAAAACACTATGAAAATGAAAAGAGTATTACTCTCGTGCGTCCTTGCCTTATGTGTCCTTGCCAGTGAAGCCCAGGTCTATCTGAATGAGTTCTACGTCCGTCCCCAGGAGCCGCCCCACAGCGAGTTTTTCGAATTGTACAACTCTTCCACGGAACCCATGAGCCTGGATTGTTACACCTTAGTTTCTTACTACAAAGATCCCAATGACCATAAGGGATTTTATGTGCTGGACCTCCCCAACATTACACTGCCGGGTAAAGGTTTCTTTGTGGCTTCTTCCCGCACACCCTTTAGCTACCAGGTGGGTTCTGATGTAATCGCCGACTACAACTGGAACGACCCCACGATGGGAGGCACCACAACAGGAGGTGCTACCGTTGACTATCGCCTGAACACCACCGGGGACGGTTATGAAGCCACGGCCGTAAATGCGGCTAACCCGGCTTACGACATTTTCCGCCGTTCCAATGGCATCACCGGTAACGATGGTATGTATATGATGTTGTTGTTTAAGAACGGGGTGTTAGTTGATGGGCTCTTGGGAGCTGCCAATAAAACAGCCTTGCCTAAGTACATCTCCGACCTGCCGGATCTGAACATCGGTTATGCCGGTGCCGGCTGCGGCAGCAGCAACTTTACCGTGGTGTTCAATACCAGCAACCCGGCTACGATCAGCGAGTCGCCCTTCCTGGCCAACGTGCCCCCGGCAGCCGGTACCGACAACGGTTACCTGAGAAGAGGCAATGGTCCCTGCCCGGATGTACAGAACTGGGAAAAGTCGTCTTCGCCCGACGAGCACACGCCCGGTATGCCGAACCCTTCCCGCTACAACCGTGGCCAGGGCCAGGGCTCGAAAGACCAGCTGAACGTGGCGCCAGGCTGTTTAGGAGCCACCATCGGTATCACCGTAAGCGGCACAGCTGACCTCTTCCCTGTGCAGGTGAGCCTGTACGCCAACCTGGATGCCGACGTCCGACCTGAAGGAGATCCTATTGCGCTCGCCTCCGGAGATGCGATTATCAATGCTTCCGGTGAGTCGGCTGTATTCGTGAACCCGGGAGTAGGTGACTATGTGGTCGTAGTCTCCTCTGTCAATGGCTGTTTTGTACAGTATTCATCAATCAGTTGCCCAGCCGGCGGAGCATTGCCCGTATCCCTGAAAGCGTTCAATGCCCGCAGGAACAAGTCTACCGTTCAGCTTACCTGGGAAACGGCGACCGAGACCATGAACAAGGGCTTCCAGGTCGAGCGCCGCACCGGCAACAAGGGCTGGGAAACCATCGCCTTCGTGAACAGCAAAGCGGAAGGAGGAAACAGCAACGCCCTGCTGGCTTACTCCTACAACGACGGGAATACTTATTCCGGCATCACCCAGTACCGCCTGCGCCAGGTGGATATGGACGGCAAAGCTACCTACAGCGAGATCCGCTCCGTGCGCGGTGAGCAGCAGTCGGGCCGTACGATCCTCTATCCCAACCCCTCGTCCGATGGTGCCGTGAACGTGGTGTTTGAGGAAGAGGGCGCCAGCCGCCGCGACATCTTCGTGAGCGACATGAGCGGCCGCATCCTGAAGCAGTGGAAAGGCTATACCAACAACAGCCTGCTGGTGAACAACCTGGGAACAGGCATGTACACCATCCGCATCGTGAACAACGAGACGGGTGAACAGGTAGCCGAAAAGCTGATCGTCAATAAGCGATAAAGTTGCTCTTGCAGCCGGGTGGAGACTATATTTTATAGGCTCCACCCGTGCCCTGTAGGACCTTTATAATCTGCCGGTTAGGTCCCCATTACCTGCAGATCCATTATGTCAAAGAACTGGTAAACAAACCTATGTTTGTTCATTGGAAA
>DASWYM010000181.1:0-3507 GCA_036404975.1 Chitinophagaceae bacterium | reverse complement strand
CATCACTCATCACTCATCACTCATCATCATGATTCCGCCCAGGCACCGTCTTCCTGGTTAGGCAGGGTTTGTCCCGGCATGCGCACCATCCAGCCCCTGCTTTCGAAGTACCGGGCCATGGCCGTATGGATATCATTGATGGGGTGGTGGGTAAGATGGACCTGGGCCAGCAGTTCTTCGTTGCGCGCCAGGGTCTTGAGCAGCTGGGGATTATCAAAGCGGCCTACGACGGGCTGGATGCGGACAGCGCTCTGTTCGAGCGCTACTCTTAAGACCACGTTCCCTTTGTAGATGACCAGCATCGGGGCAAGTTCCTAAATAAACGACTTCGCTATCCTGATTTTAGTCAGGAGCGGTCTATTTGCCGTCCTTTTCACTACACCTTGGGGTGCCGGATACCTGTCACTTCGTTCGGCAAGGGACGGCCCGCTTCCAGGTCGCTGATATTGTTTAGGGTGGTGGCTGCTATCTGCTCCATCGCCTCGCCGGTAAAGAACCCCTGGTGGGCGGTAATCAGTACGTTGGGAAAGGTCATCAGCCGGGCGATGAGGTCATCCGGCACAATACGTTCCGACAGGTCGCGGAAGAACAAGCTTTCTTCCTGTTCGTAGACGTCAATACCGAGGTAGCCCAGCTGGCCGCTTTTGAGGGCGGCCACCGCGGCGGCGGTGTTGATGACCGCACCCCGGCTGGTGTTGATCAGCATGGCGCCTCTTTTCATTTGCGCAAATCCTTCGTGGTCCACCAGGTGGTAGGTCTCCGGTGTGAGCGGGCAGTGAAGCGAGATAATGTCAGAGGATGGCAGTAGCTGCCGTAAGGGCAGGTACACCACGCCGGCCTCCACCAATGATCTGGATTCGGCAATATCCGTAGCCTTCACCTGGCAGCCGAAGCCGAGCATGATGCGGCAGAACACCGATCCGATCTGGCCGGTGCCGACAACACCCACGGTTTTGCCATAAAGATTGAACCCCATCAGCCGTTCGAGCGAAAAATTGTTCTCGCGTATGCGGTTGAAGGCTTTGTGGGTCTTGCGGTTGAGCGTCAGGATCAGGGCGACTGCGTGTTCCGCCACGGCATGGGGTGAGTAGGCCGGCACCCGCAGTACTTTGATGCCGTATAGCCGGGCGGCTTCCAGGTCTACGTTGTTAAAGCCCGCACAGCGCAGCACAATGGCCTGTATACCCATGGCGGCCATCCTGCCGATAGCCGTCTGGTCAAGCCGGTCGTTGACAAAGATGCACACGGCTTCAAAGTCCTGGGCCAGGTTGGTCGTTTCGCTGTTCAGGGGCGCCTCAAAATAAGTGAGCCGGTGGTGCGCAGTAGCATTCAGCCGGTCGAGGAATTCGCGGTCGTAAGCTTGGGTGCTAAATACGGCTACATTCATGGTGTTCCGCATTGATGCTGCTGTGTAAAGGTAGGTCACTTAAAGGGCTTAGGCTGTAGAAGTGACATCGGGGCAAAAGGCTTCGAAGCTGTAGTTTTGCCCCTAATCGTTTTTTCATGACGGCTGTTGACCTCACACTCTACATCGGGATCTTCGTGTTTGCCCTTACCGGTGCCCTTAAGGCCCGCAGCCACCGCATGGATATCCTGGGGGCTTCGGTGCTGGCTTTTGCCACGGCCTACGGGGGCGGCACCCTGCGCGACCTGCTGATCGGCATCCGTGTTGGATGGATCAACGACCCTATTGCACTGTGGCTGGTCGGAGGAGCCGTGGGGGTGGTCTTCCTGCTGCGGCAAAACATCGACCGGTTTGAAAAGATCTTCTTTATCACCGATGCCATCGGGTTGGGGATGTTCACCATCGGGGGGATCGAACGCAGCCTTGCCCACGGCATCACCGAAAGCTATGCCCTGGTGCTGGGCGTGGTGTCGGCTTCCTTTGGCGGGCTCATTGCCGACCTGCTTTCCGGGCGGGTGCCCTCGCTGTTGCAAAAAGGCGAGCTTTATGCCACCGCCGCCGCCCTGGGAGGGCTGCTTTTTATTTTCATCCGCTACCTGCCCCTGGCGCCGAACATCGCCCTGGCTATCTGCGTGGCCGCCGTCATCGGGATCCGCGTGGTGTCGGTCAGTAAGAAGATCGAGCTGCCGCATATATAAGCCGGTCCTGGCTTCCCGGGAAAATACGGGGCCGGGCACTAAGTGATCAGAATCAGTACAGGACCTTGTTCTCAAAAGCTGGGGTATCCCAGCACTCCCCCGCACACTAAAATACGCCCGCGCGATAGCCTTATTCCTATTACTATCCGCCTGATTTTCATCAGGTTAATGGATGATAAGACTCAGCTGTCTTAAAAGGACACGCAGGTCTACTTTCGCGCAAAACTGTACTATGAAGAGCGTCAAAAAGCTATGGATAGCCTTCACCGTTGTTGTGGTGGCCTCCTTCCTTACCCTGGGTTATTACGGGTTCGAGATCTACCACAAAGCCCCGCCCATTCCCCAAAAGATCGTGACTACCGATGGCGTGGTATTGTTCAACCGCCAGGAGATCAAAGACGGCCAGAACGTATGGCAGTCGATTGGTGGCCAGCAGGTGGGCAGCATATGGGGCCACGGCGCCTACCAGGCCCCTGACTGGACGGCCGACTGGCTGCACCGCGAGTCTTCCTTCCTGCTGGATGCGCTTTCCCGGCAACAATACAAAACCTCTTTTGACTCACTGCCTGCCGACCAGAAAGCACTCGTTACCGGGCAGCTGCAGCGCGAACTCCGCACCAATACGTACAATAAGGCTACGGAGACGATCACGGTATCGCCGCTGCGGGCCGCCGCCATTGCCGCCACCGGCAAGCACTATGAGGGCCTGTTCATGAACGACCCTTCCCTGGAAGGATTGCGTACCGCTTATTCCATTCCTGCCAACACCATCAAGGAGGACGGCCGCATGCACCAGATGAATGCCTTTTTCTTCTGGGCTTCCTGGTCCTGCGTGACGCTGCGCCCCGATGGCAAGGTATCCTATACGCAGAACTGGCCCCCGGACCGGATCATCGGCAATACGCCCACCTCGGACCTCGTCCTGTGGACCGGCTTTAGCGTAATCATCCTGCTCTTTGGCGTGGGAGTGCTCGTGTTCCAGCATGCCCGCACGAAGGAAGAGGAGATAGAGCCGGAGCACCTGCCTAAAAAGGACCCCCTGCTGTCGATAGTGGCCACTCCCTCCATGAAAGCCACGCTGAAGTATTTCTGGATCGTTACTGCCCTGATTGTCATCCAGGTGTTCCTGGGTGTCTTCACTGCTCACTATGGCGTGGAAGGCAACGGCTTTTACGGCCTGTCGATCGCCGAGCTGATACCGTATTCGGTTAGCCGCACCTGGCACGTGCAGCTGGCCATCTTCTGGATCGCCACCTCGTGGCTGGCTACCGGTCTTTACATTGCCCCGGCAGTGTCGGGTGTGGAACCAAAGTACCAGCGCCTGGGTGTGAACTTCCTCTTCGGCGCCCTATTGGTGATCGTGGGCGGTTCGCTGCTCGGCCAGTGGATGGGCGTGATGCAAAA
>DASWYM010000180.1:0-7243 GCA_036404975.1 Chitinophagaceae bacterium | reverse complement strand
GGTAATACAGGGATTGGGGTCCCCGATAGAGATGGTCTCCTGGCTGGCCAGCGGCACACTCTCACTGGTAATGCGCTGGTTAGTGGCTTTGTCAAAAACGGAGACGACCGTGGGGTTGTTGAACATACGGCCGCTGTAGCAGCGCATATAAAAACGAAGGGTCACTTCATACTGGTGCTGGCCTCCCGAGAAGCCCAGGTAGGTATAGAACATCTCGCCCCCAGTTATGTGGTCGGCTCTGGCGGCAAGGCAGCAGCTTAGGACGCATAAAGCAATAAGGGTATACCTCTTCATCGTAGGGAATTGGGTGAAAGGGTAGGGGCTTAAGCGTTCCTAATAGGTAGAGGAGTGGTGTGGTAGTGGCGAGAAAATGGTGTTGTTTATGAATTTACGGTTTTATTATGAAACGCACAACCCTTAGAAAGAGTTGTCTTCGCATCCACTTTACAGTAAAAAAGGTGCTGCGAAAAAGCCCCCGGCATTTGAGTGCCGGGGGCTTTTTCAGATACGTTATTGCAGATGGTGGATACTCCACTCATCACTCATTACTCATCCCTCATTTCTTCGACGGCAGGGGCTGTCCTACCTGCACCGAGCAGTCGTGCCCGGGCTGGCCGTGCGGGGGATTGATGCGCGCGCCGCCGGAATTGGACGGTGCCGGCATCGTGACCGGGGTAGCCTGGGGCTGGATGGTCATGTTGGGCTTTTGGGCGCCTGTGGGCACCTGCATGCTGGGTGCGGGGGCTCCGTTCAGGGGGGCGCCTACGGCCAGGTCGCAGCGGTGGCCGGGCTGTCCGTGTGGCGGGTTGGTACCGGCAGCGGCCGACCCGGTAGCCGGGGCGGCGTTGGTGGTGATGACGGGCGGGGGCTGGTTAGTGCCCGGGGCCGCTGTTACGCCGGGCAGGGGTGCCGGGGCAGCGGCGCTGGAACTTTTTTTACCGGAGCCCGAATTGCAGGCGGCCAACAGCAGGCTGGCTATCAAACAGGAAGTAAATAATTTATACATGAAGGACGATTTAAAGGGTGATTTATATGTAAAGTAAGGACATTCTTATTCCCAGCCAAGCCTGGCGAAGGCTTGCTGGAATATTAACGAAGGTTTAGACGCTTTATTTTAAAGCAGGGTATTTCTCCATTGCTATGGACTATTATCTATCAGTCATGGACTCTTCCTTCCTCCCTATATTTGCCCCCTAAACACTTGCTATGAACGAGAAGTTTGTCCAGCGCATACGCCAGGAAGTAGACGAGATCAGACAGGCCGGCCTCTATAAGACCGAGCGGATCATCACCTCTCCCCAGGGAGCAGAAATCACCGTGAACGGGAAGACGGTGCTGAACTTCTGTGCCAACAACTACCTGGGACTGTCGTCCCACCCCAAAACAATAGCGGCCGCCCATAAATACATCGACTCGCATGGCTACGGCATGTCGTCGGTGCGCTTTATCTGCGGCACCCAGGATATCCATAAAGAGCTGGAGGCCAAGCTGGCCCAGTTCCTCGGCACCGAGGACACCATCCTCTACGTGGCCGCCTTCGACGCCAACGGCGGGGTGTTCGAGCCCCTGTTCAACGAGCAGGACGCCATCATCTCCGACGCACTCAACCACGCTTCCATCATCGACGGGGTGCGCCTCTGCAAGGCCCAGCGCTACCGCTATGAGCACAACAACATGGAAGACCTGGAGGCGAAGCTGAAAGAATCCGCCGGGGCCCGCAGCCGCGTGATCGTCACCGACGGGGTATTCTCCATGGACGGCACCATCGCCCAGCTCGACGTGATCTGCGACCTGGCCGATCGCTACGACGCCATTGTGATGGTGGACGAAAGCCACGCCTCGGGCTTTATGGGCAATACCGGCCGCGGAACCCACGAGCACAAGGGCGTAATGGGCCGTATCGACATTATTACCGGCACCCTGGGCAAGGCACTCGGCGGGGCCTCGGGAGGCTTTACCAGCGGCCGCCGCGAGATCATCGACATGCTGCGCCAGAAAAGCCGTCCCTACCTGTTCTCCAACACCCTGGCCCCCTCCATTGCGGGCGCCAGCATCGCGGTGCTGGATATGCTCAGCGAAACCACCGAGCTGAGGGACAAACTGGAGCGCAATACCAAATACTTCCGCCAGAAGATGACCGAAGCCGGCTTCGACATCAAGCCCGGCGAGCACCCCATCGTGCCGGTGATGCTCTACGACGCCGTGCTGGCCGCCACCTTTGCCGACAAGCTGCTGGCTGAAGGAATCTACGTGATCGGCTTCTTCGTCCCGGTGGTGCCCAAGGGCAACGCCCGTATCCGGGTGCAGCTCAGTGCCGCCCACGAGCCCGAACACCTCGATAAGGCCATTGCCGCCTTTACCAAGATCGGTAAAGAGCTGGGAGTGCTTAAATAAAGAACCAAACGCCCCAATGTGGGGCGTTTCCTTTTATACCAGAGAGGTGCGGTTGCGCCTACCTCCTAAGAATCCCGCCTGTCCGGCAGGGAAGCTCCACACATTCCTGTGTGGCAAATAATTTGTGTATCTAAGAAAGAATATTATTTTAGTACCTCCAAGTGTACAATATTCGCATACACCTTCCGTTTACCCTATTGATAACCGCCCTCTAATCCATTCCTGTCAAACCAGGTATTTTATCCGTAAACTCAAAATGAAACGTAAACGTATTATGAAGAAGTATTTCTTACTACTGGGATTAGTTGCTGTTATCAGCACCACCTTCTCTTCGTGCCTCACTATGAAGCGCGACTGCCAGGGAGTGCGGCACACTAAACTGAAGAACGGTATTTATCTATAGCGCTCTGTCGCCCACAACTTATTCAGCAGCACGAAGGGGAGAACCCGCCGTGCTGCTTTTTTATGGCCGTATCTTTTCGATCCCTATCAGCAATCATAAATCATTATACAGACAAATGCGACCGATCCTTTTCCTCTTGTTCCTGTTATTTTCCTTAACGGCAGGCGCCCAGCCAACGTTCCCGGGCTCCTTTACCGGCCACTGGCAGGGCGAGATCATATGGCACCGCCCCGGCACCCCCGAGCCCCGGAAGTTTAAGATGCAGCTTCTTATTGCGCCGGTGGATACGGCGAACCACTACACCTGGAAGATCATCTACGGCGATAAGGGCGAAGACACCCGCCCCTACGAGCTGAAGCCGGTGGATGCGCAAAAAGGCCACTGGGTGGTGGATGAAAAGAACGGCATCCTGCTCGATCAGTATTTTATTGGTGGGAAACTCCACTCCGTCTTCAGCGTGGGCGGTAGCACCATTGTGAACTCCTACTGGCTGGAGGGTGAAAACCTGCACGTCGAGTTTGTCTCCTACCCGGCGAAGGCCGTGCGCACTTCGGGCGCTGGTACCGAAGAAACGCCTACCGTGGAGAGTTACGGCGTGCGCTCCTACCAAAAAGGAATTTTGACGCGGGTGAAGCCCCGGTAGAATTTACCTTTGCGCAAACCAAAGTAGTAGATGAAGTATATCCTGGGGCTTTTTACCCTGGCCCTTGCCCTGGCCGCCTGTACCCCCAACAACGTCACCGTCGACAAATCGCTGGGAAAGTATTTTACCGACAACAACGTACACGGCACTTTTGCCCTCTTTAATAATGCGTCCGGCGAGTTTACGGTCTATAACCTGGAACGCTACCGCGACAGCGCCTACCTGCCTGCCTCCACCTTCAAGATCGTCAACTCGCTCATTGGCCTGCAGACCGGCATCATCGAAAGCGACAGCATGACCATCAACTGGGACGGCGTGGACCGCGGCCGCCCCGAGTGCAACCGCGACATGACCATGTACGACGCCTTCCGCCTTTCCTGCCCGCCCTGGTACCAGGAACTGGCCCGCCGCATCGGAAAGGACACCATGCAGCGCTGGCTCGATTCGCTGTCTTACGGCAATAAGAAGATCAGTAAGCTCGATACCTTCTGGCTGGACAACTCCCTGAAGATCCGCCCCGACGAGCAGATGGGGCTGGTGAAGCGCCTGTATTTCAACCAGCTGCCTTTCTTTAAGCTCAACCAGGAGATCGTAAAACGCGCCATGCTCTTCGAAGATACCCCGCAGTACCGGCTGGCCTATAAGACGGGCTGGGGTACCGACGAGAAGGGGCAGCAGTTGGCCTGGATCATAGGCTGGGTGGAGGAAAACCGCCATCCCTACTTCTTTGTGCTGAACTTTGAAACGCCCGACAAGAGCGCCGATGTGCCTGCTATCCGGATGACCATGCTGAAGGGGATCCTGAAGCAATTGGGCTACCTGGAGGGCAAGGGATAGGATTATAGCACACAATTTGCTATTATAGCTCAACAATACTTAACCGTTTGGACTTTCAATTTCAATATCCTCAATTTCTTTGGCTACTCGCCCTGACGGGCCTGTTTGTCCTGCTCTTCGTGTTCTACATGCTTTGGAAGCGGCGGGCCGCCGCCCGGCTGGGGGATCCCCACCTGGTAAAAGAGCTCTTTAAGGGCCGCTCTACAGGCAAGACCGTGATCAAGTTCTCGCTCGTCACCATCGCTTTTGCACTCGGCTGCATTGCCCTGGCCAACCCGCGCAGGCCCGAGGAGGGCACCGGCGACCAGAAAAAGGGCATTGACATTATGGTGGCCCTCGACGTGAGCAACTCTATGCTGGCTACCGATGTGGCGCCCAGCCGCCTCCGGCAGGCCAAGGAGCTGATCCGCCACCTGGGCCGCTCACTGCCCAACGACCGCATCGGGCTGGTGGTCTTTGCCGGCCAGGCCTATGTACAGGTGCCGCTGACCTACGACCACTCCGCCCTGGCCATGTTCGTCAATGCTGCCGACCCCAAACTGGTGACGGCCCAGGGTACGGCCGTTACCCAGGCGCTGGACCGTGCCGAGAAGGCCTTTGTCAGCTCGGAGGATCGTTACAAAGCCGTTATCTTAATCACCGACGGGGAAAACCACGATGTGAATGCCGTGCCCAAGGCCCAGGAAATGGCGGGCCATGGCATCATTGTCAATACCGTGGGCATCGGTTCCACCACCGGCGGTGCGATTATAGACCCTGCCACCGGCGAGGCCAAGAAGGACGGAGCGGGCAACGTGATCGTTTCGCGCCTCAACGACCAGTTGCTTCGCGAGATCGCTGCCGCCACCCAGGGCGATTATGTGCACCTGGAGCAGCCTGCCCCTGCCGCCCAGCAGCTCATCGCGCTGCTCTCTACCGCTGAAAAGAAGGCCCTGGTGGACGTATCCCAACTGAACTACGAGACGTTCTATGCCTGGCTGGCCTTCCCCATGCTCCTGCTGCTGCTGGCGGAGGTCTTTTTCCCCGAACGTAAAAAGGTAAAAGCATGATCCGTAAGTATAAAATAACCGTCCTGCTGCTGACCTCGGCCCTGGTGCTGCAAGCCCAGACCGTGGAAGGCGACCTGCAGAAAGGCAACGACTATTACCGCATCGGCCAGTTCGACCTGGCAGAACGGCATTACCGCGCCGCCCTCGAGCTGGACCCGGCCAATACCACGGCCCGCTACAACCTCGGCAATGCCCTGTACCACCAGCGCAAGTTCAGCGAGGCGGTGACCGTGCTGGACGAAAACGCAAAGATGCCTACCGCGGGCCCCCAGGTAAGGTCGGCCTCCTATTATAATAAAGGAGTGGTCTATACTAAGCAGAAGGACCTGGAAAACAGCATTGAAGCCTACAAGGGCGCCCTGCGCATCGACCCCGATGACAGGCAGGCCCGCGAAAACCTGCAGAAGGCCCTCCTGGAACTGAAGCAGCAGCAACAGCAGCAGAAGAAAAACCAGCAGGAGCGCGAGCGCAACCGCTCCAATATGAGCCAGAAGGAAGCCGAACGCCAGCTGGAACGCCTGCAGCAGAAAGAGCAAAAAGCCCAGGAACGCCTCCAGGGCCGCGGCCAGCAGGGCAATTCCATGCCGAAGGACTGGTAATGGGGGGAGGGATTAGGGATTAGGAATTGGGAATTAGGAGGAGAACCTCCTCAACCCCTGAAGGGGAGTTTTAGTAATCCAGAACTTATGGAGCCCGCCAGCAATGGCGGGCTTTTTACATTGAAGTAATGCGGGTCAGGCAAGGCTGCTAGCCACTGGTCCGGATCACCCAACGACCATCTTTCGAAGATGCCCCGACGATGTCCCGACTCTTTAAAGGGTCGGAGCATGGTCGGGACATCATCGGGACATCCTCTCTTTTCCCCAGGTGAGACTGGGGTTCTGAAAACCTCAATTCCCTGCTTTTCCTCCCTAATTCCCAATGCCTAATTCCTAGTTCCTCGTTTTTTCCTCGCCTAATCCCCAATTCCTAATTCCTAATCCCTTCTAAATTAACGCTCCGCCCCTTGCAGTCTAACCTAAACCATAGACCTTTGCACCACCATAATGGACGAACAGAGCATGCAGTTTTATTGCGAGAGTCTGACGGACTATAAGCGTTTTCCCACCAAAGAGGTGAAGATCGGCGACCTGGTGCTGGGCAACTTTCATCCCATACGGGTGCAGACCATGACCACCACCGACACCATGGATACCCTGGGTACCGTGGAGCAGACCATCCGCTGCATCGAGGCGGGGGCCGAACTGGTGCGCATCACCGCCCCTTCGATCAAGGAGGCCCAGAACCTGCAGCTGATCAAAGACGAGCTGCGCCGCCGGGGCTACAGCACCCCGCTGGTGGCCGACATCCACTTTACCCCCAACGCTGCCGAAGTGGCCGCCCGCATCGTCGAAAAGGTGCGTGTCAACCCCGGCAACTATATCGATAAGAAGAAATTCGAGCTGATAGAATACACCGATGCCGACTATGCCGAGGAGATCGACCGCATCCGCGAGCGCTTTACACCGCTGGTCCGGATCTGTAAGGAGTACGGCACGGCCATGCGCATCGGCACCAACCACGGCTCGCTGTCCGACCGCATCATGAGCCGCTACGGCGACACGCCGATGGGCATGGTGGAGAGCGCCATGGAGTTCCTGCGCATTGCCCGCACGGAGACCTACCACAACATCGTGCTGAGTATGAAAAGCTCCAACCCGCAGGTGATGGTACAGGCCTACCGCCTGCTGATGAAGACCATGTGGGACGAGTTCGGTGAGTGCTACCCCCTGCACCTGGGCGTGACCGAAGCCGGCGACGGCGAAGACGGCCGCATCAAGAGCGCCGTGGGCATCGGCACCCTGCTGGAGGACGGACTGGGCGATACCATCCGCGTGTCGCTGACTGAAGACCCCGAACTGGAGATCCCCGTGTGCC
>DASWYM010000179.1:0-7449 GCA_036404975.1 Chitinophagaceae bacterium | reverse complement strand
ACCTCTTTTCAACAGGAATGCCGTATCGCGGGTGAACAGGAAGCGTTCCCATAAATGCTGGCTGAGCCAGGCGCCACCGGTCACCCAAATGCCGTGGTTAGAGGCATTGATTGGCGCGGTACCCCTCCACAGGTCGGTGTTGTGGTGCAGCACCCAGCCGGGGGCGTCGTAATAAACCTTCGCCGTCCGCTTGCCCGCTTCTGCCAGATCTTGGATCATACCAAATAAAGGCTCGTGCATGGGGGAAAGGTTCAATACTTCAGCAGGCCAGTAATTCATTTCAGCATTGATATTGGTCGTGTACTTGCTGCCCCAGGGTGGAGTTAGCAGGTCGTTCCAGATTCCCTGCAGGTTGGCAGGTTTCGTGCCGGGGCGGGAACTGGAGATGAGCAGGTAACGTCCGTATTGCACATACAGCGCTGCCAGCGAGGGATCGGAGGTGGAGGCAAACTGATCTATCCGCTCGTTGGTGGGAAGCAGTGCATTGGCGCTGCGGCCCAGGTTGATGCTAAAGGTGTTGAAATAGTGCTGGTATTCGCGTATGTGGGCTGTTTTCAGGATGCTGTACGCTTTTCCTTTCACACTGTTCAATGCCTTTTTATTGGGTAAGACAGGATCAGCAGATACGTCTTTGTAGTCTTTATAATTAGTCCCCGCCGTTACCAACAAGGTTACGTCATCCGCTCCATCTACGATTAACTTATCGCCGGCGATGCGGGTCTGTCCCCCCCTGGCCACTACCTGTAAGAAACTTTCCCCTTTAAGAGCTCCATTACGGACTTTTACCGACAGCTGCAGGGTCTGTTTATCGGCCTTCCTGGTGACGGATTGTTTATGAGGGCTGTTCAATACCGCTTCAAATGATATACGGCCTTTCTGGCTCGCACCCAGGTGTACTATAATTGCCTGGTTGGGCTGGCTGGCAAAATATTCCCGCACGTAGTTTGTTCCATTGACGGTATAGCTAGTCCTGGAAACGGCTGTTGCCAGGTCCAGTTCCCGCCTGTAATCAATAGCTCCCTGGTGATCTTTGAAATGCAGCCACAGATCACCGAAAGGCTGGTAATCGGCCTGGTAACGGGGTACTGCCGGTGGCTCATCGTTTTGGATATAATACTTCCATCTTTGGGGCAGCGCTATTTTAGCCTCTTCGGAGCTGCCTTCCGGGTATACTCCTATACGACGGGTGGTGTCTTTATAGCCGGCAATCCCTCCCTTGTCAAAATAGTTGAGCACTTGCACGGCCAGGGTATTCCGTCCTGGCTTTATAACTTCTTTAGGAATGATGTATTTCCTGGGATCGGTTCCCTCGGTGGTGCCGACCAGCTTTCCGTTGACATAAGTAAAATCATGGTCCCTGACCCGGTTCAGATCCAGCACCAGGGCCTTTCCCGCCCAGGCAGCCGGCACATCAAATGAAGTGCGGAACCATAATGCCCCGTCCAGTCCTTCCAGCCCGGTGGTTTCCCAGCCTTCATAGGTGGGCACTGTAATTTCTTTCCAGCTTCTATCATCAAACTCCGGTTGTGAAGGATCTCCTTTCAATCCTTTTAGTGCACGCACCTCCTTCACCCATTCCGGCCGCTTGCCCTCACCGCTCATTAAACCCATAAACTTTTGGGTGGCCAGAGCTTCTGCCTCTTTTTGCTTTCCATCAACAAGGAGCTGCCTTATCTGGGGGAGGTATTGGGCTGCACCTTCCCGGTTATGATCTCTCGGCTCTCCCGTCCACAACGTTTCTTCATTGAACTGGATCCGCTCCTGCTCCACCCCGCCAAAGATCATAGCGCCCAGGCGGCCATTGCCGATAGGTAACGCCTCGGTCCATTTGGCTGCAGGCTGACGATACCAAAGCAATAGATCTTTGGACTCACTTGTTTGCGCCCCTGCAGGTAGTTGTGCCAGCCCCAGAAAGGTGGCGATAATCAGATTGATCTTTGTTTTAACCGTCAGCATAGCCTGCCAATAAGTAGTTTAAATACGTTATTAATTCATCGAAATAGCTTCTTCCACTTCAGCGTCCTTCACCAGGGGCTTTGGAACATTGGTAAAGTTGTTGTACTTCACTACGATGTTCCGGGTCTCTTTGCCTTTCAGCTGCAGGAAGGTATCGGTGCCGGGAGCTGCCGAACTGTTGTACAGGAACAATCCCTTTACATTTTGCAGCGACACTACCGGAACACCGGCTATGGGCGTCAGGGTTTTTATACCGTCCACTTCCAGGTCGGTGACATTTTCGGCTACCAGAGCCGGGCCCTGCTTTGTATTGATGCGTACTTTATGAAACTCTATGTTCTTTGCCTCTTTGATGAGGGCACCAGTCTGGGCTTCGATCTGGATGTCGTTGAACGTAATGTCCTCAATGGGCATTTCGGTTAGGCCATTGATAAAAATTGCTTGTTTGGTTTGAGCCGTAATGTTGCTGAAGTGAATATTGCGGAACTGGGGCGTGCGCTCCGATACGGGCTCGGGCGTTGTGCGCGCATATTGCATATCCAAAACTATTGCCTGGTCACGGATGTTCTTCATGATGATGTTGCTTACCCGGATGTCTTCTACCACCCCACCACGTCCCCGTGCTGTCTTGATACGGATGCCCCGGTCGGTACCGTCGAACACGCAGTTGGAGATAACGATCTTCTTCACACCACCCGACATTTCGCTTCCGATCACCACACCGCCATGGCCCGACAGCATCGTACAATTGGTTATGGTATAATTCTCTGCAGGAGTGGCCATTTTACGCCCTGCCCGGTCTTTACCGGATTTGATGGTAATGCAGTCGTCACCTACACTGATATGGCAATTCGATATATGCACATTATTGCAGGACTCGGGATTAATACCGTCGGTATTGGGTGATGGCGGGTTATTGATGGTGACACCGGTTATGGTCACGTTTTCGCAGAACTGGGGGTTTACAGTCCAGAACGGTGAATTGATAATGGTGATTCCCTCGATCAGGACATTCTTGCAATACATGGGTTGAATAAACGGGGGGCGCAGAAAGCCACGCTCTACCCAGCCTTTCAGGTCGGGGCGCAGGATATCTTTATTCAGCCGGTCAAACTCCAGTTGCCACTTACTTCTTGGATTCTTCTCATTGTAACCTTCAGAAAAGTCCCACCACTTCTTTCCGTGCCCGTTGATCAGGCCGCGTCCCCGGATGGCAATGTTTTCGGCCTTATAAGCATAGAAGAAGGGAGAAAAGTTGGTCACATCGGTTCCCTCCCAGCGGGATGGCACCATAGGCAGGTAATGGTCGAAGTTGTCGCTGAAGTGGAGCTCGGCCCCCGCATCTATGAATATGGTAATGTTGCTTTTGAGGTGAATGGGACCGGTGAGGTATTTACCCGCAGGGAAGTAAACGGTGCCCCCGCCGGCTTTTACCGCAGCGGCAATGGCCTGCTCAATGGCTTTGGTGGCAATACGGCTGCTGTCGTTTTTAGCGCCATACTTTAATACGTTGTAATACGACTGTGCACCAGCAGAAACCGATAACAGCAGTACTGCGCTGCATAGAAAAAAGAGTTGTCTGAAAACCTTCATGATATTCTTTGATTTTACATTTTTACCTGCACATGCTTCAATTGCTTGCCGGAGTAGAGTTCTTTACCATCGGCATAGATCCGGAATCCCTTACCCTTGCCGTATTTTGTTCCGTCTTTATCCCATAGGATGGTGAGCATTTTTCCATGGTAGAGCACCCTGTCGAGGCTGAACCAGTTCCATTGACCACGGGGGATCAACGGAAACACTTCTATCACATTATCAGCTCTCGGTTTTAGTCCCACCAGGTCGCTGATGATCAGGTCGGCAAAAGCGGAGTGGTTGTAATAACTGCTGCGCGGGTTATCCCCTTTGAGCCAGTAGCCGTTCTTTTCGTCCTGGTATTCTCCCAGGTAAGGCAGGCCTCTTTTCTGGTGCGACCAGGCATAGGTATATAGTTCATCGTAGAATACCTTGCAATTCACCTGCGAATGGTGGCGGTAATTGGTCAGCAGGTTGCTGAGCCCCCTCAGGGTTTGAGTTGTGGCGAAAGGCCACACGGCACCATCCCACTCGCAGCCGTGCCCCGAACCATGGGTCCGGAAAAGGGGGTGTCGTCTTTCGGCTGTAGTTAGTCCCCAGGGAGCATCAAAGCCGCTGGTGTCTAAAAGCTGATCCCAGGCTTTGGCGTATTTCTTTTTGTCCGCCGGCAGGTTGAAGTACCAGGGAATAAGTCCTAAAGCCTCACGGGCATCGTTGAGACTATCGTTAGGATGACGCACCTTAAAGAAGGCCTCCCGGTCATCCCATAAGCTATCCATGACCAGTTTTCTTAAAGAAGCAGCTTTTAGCGCATATTTCTTTTCCAGGCTGTCTATTCCCAGCAGGTCAGCCATTTGTGACATCGCTAAGGCATTGCCATACATATAGCTGTTAATGGTCGGGCGCATGTTCTTAACCTTACGGCTGCCGCTGATCGATTCTTCCATCGCATCGCGTACATCAAACTGCCAGAACAAGCCATTGGGTAAGCCCTTGTCTATTTCCCACTGCTGGTAGTCTGCATGGAGTGCCGGGAAGATTTGCCGGATATAGCCCTTATCCTGCTGCACCAGGTACAGGTTATAGATAGCATCCTGCAGCCAGCTGCTGAAGGCACGCAGGTGAGGCTTCGGCGTTTCTTTGTCGACAAACAGCCAGAAATTGATATAGTCCTTCAGGTACTTTTGGTCATGAAGCCACCGGGTTTCGTAAATATGGTGTCCCAGGGCGCTGCTGACCGTGTTGTGCTTGCCGGCATGTCCTACCGGGGTGATAAACTCGGTAAATACAAAGCCATCGGGAGTTTGCTTCAGGTGTTTGCGCAGGGCCCACCAGCGGTAGTAATAGGTTTGCTCCAGCACACTGTCGGGGCACTCGAAGAGGGGGATGTTCTTCGCCAGCCAGCCATAAGCCTGGTCGTTCGGAACAAAGTTCTTTACCGTTTCCGTATCGACTTTGTTGAAGTAATGGACATACTGGCCCAGCAGGTCTGCACCCTGCACACTTCTTTTTGAAGTCTGGGCATGAGTATAGTTACCTGCCAACAAACCAAGGGTGCAGGCGGCCAGGAAGGAGATTCTTATACAGCAATGAGCGGTCAGTCTTTTCATAATCATTCGCATAATAGACGGGTTTAAGGCCATTTCCGTTGTAGGTCCTTTCCTATTCAAACAACCAATCCAGCTCTCTTTTGACACCTGAGGAGGTAAAACCGGTATCATAAGCAGGAATCGGCTGGCTTGCATCCACAAATCCAAGCACCAGGCAGGCCCCTTTGCCCAGGGTCAATGTGTTGGTGCCTGCTTTAAAGGAATAACTGTGCACATTCACCGGCGGCATGCCCGACACGATCAGCGCGTTGGCGATCTTTATATCGGCCTGCCCATAATCATTGGCGCTGGCGTCGGTTTCGAGTTGCGGCGCTCCTAAGTACATGGGATCTTTTGTATTGAAATAGCCCACGAGCACGTTCACCGGTGCAGTGTTGGTGAACTTCAGCACCGTACCTGCTTCCAATTGTTTAATCCTGGAGAACTTCAATCCATTCAGCTCCTTTAGTTCTTCGGCAAAATCCTTTATATAATTTGCTGTATCGGTAAAGATCTCTTTACCGGTGTTGATAGAGTAATAAGCTTCCGGTTTTGTGTGCAGGGTAATGGAAGCATTCTTTAAGGTCACCTTTTTGTTGGCAACGGCTGCCGGCTGGGGTGCCTTTAGCGAATCGATCTTCCGCTTGAACACATTCAATTCCTGCTGGTAAAAGGGCAACAACTCCTCCCATGTCTTGTTCGTACCGTCGTTACCGCCCACCGGGATCTTCCGCTGTCCTGTTTGCATGCTGTTGGCATACAGGTAAGTATCTTTCGTCAGGTCCACCAGCTTTTTAAAGGCATCCAGGCTCGCCTCAAGGTGGGGTACGGCCTTTTCGAGGTCCCTGATATCTTTTGAATACTTGTAGCGCAGGACATATAGGGCTGCTTCGGCTTTTGCAGCGAAGTTATTGGCCAGCGCGTCATAGATGTGCATGTCATTTCTTACTCTTTCGAACTCAGCTTTTTCCCTGGTCACCGAGGAGCGGGCCTGCTCGATGGCTGCTACCGCTTTGCGGCCGTGTTCTTTTACTTCCCGGATGACCTGAACGGGCGTCTCACCTATATGCTGCTCTCCTTTCCATTCCTTTTCGGCATATTCCGTCAGCATCTCTCCTTCAGGGCCTTCGGAATTATACAACAGCGTAAACAGACCATAGCGATAAGGATTGATCAATTGAGTCATCAGCATACCCAGCGTCAGAGTCTGCCGGTTCCCGTCGGTTATACCAAAGCGGCGAAGCAGCTTGGGAGCTATTTCCCCGGACTCTTCATACGCCTCCAGGATAGCCTTCCCGCTTTCAGTCGTGCCGCCAAACTTCTCCTGGAGCTGCCGGTTCCAATAAGCGACTTCTTCCTTGCGGTCCCTGTTTTCGTTCCAGGCATAGCGGGCCCATTGCTTGTACCAGAGCCAGTCACGGTCGATCTGTAATAAGCGGGGCGATGTTTTATCGGCCGTATACGGCCAATCCCAGTAAGAAGCCTGGGGATACAGGTGCAAACCATTGCCTTCGTGCACCGCATGCATGGCCTGCACGCTCTTCTGGATAAAGTCGGCGGAGCCGTATCGGAAAGGCTCCAGGTTGGCCAGTATATGCACGTTTTCGATCTGCACGGTGCCAATGCGGCTAAGGTTTCGGTGCAGCTCTGCCCATGGTCCACGCGGGGTATATGTAGTCAGGGCTTCTCCATTGTACTTGGCCTCGGTATACAGGTTCTTATACAGCGGCAAAGCGGCTTTCATCACCCTCGGGGCATCGGTGTCATGAGCCCGCAGCACAATGGGGGGCTCTTCTGTCTTACCTAACGCTTTCAGCCCGTCCTGTACCCCGGGAATGATCGTTTTGGTAAACCATTCCACGTCATCGTTGCCCACGCCTTCCATCGCTTCGCCCAGCGCCACCATCAGGCCCACATTGGGATATTTCTGCACAAAGGCAGCAATCGACTTTCGGGTATAATCAGCAATCAGGGGCATAATGGGTCGGTTCCTGTCCTGAGTTTTCAGGTTGTGCTTTTCGGCAAAAGGTTTTGACACGATAATGTTGTAGAACATCTGGATAACCCAAATGCCTCGTTTATCGGCTTCTTCCGTAAGGAAACGGAAGACCTCTTCGTTCTTTTTAAACGTGGCATCATCCACTTCCACGGCATAGGGATAATCTTTCAAACGCACCAGGGAGGCGAAGGGATGGCCATTCCACAGGTACAGTGAGTTCATGCGGTTCTCAACCAGCATATCCAGGTAGCGGACCCACAGGGCTTTGTCATACAGCCAGGGAAAGCTTTCGGGTGTATAGGGATATTCGTACACGTGGCGACCGGGCAG
>DASWYM010000178.1:0-3607 GCA_036404975.1 Chitinophagaceae bacterium | reverse complement strand
GGCGCCCTGCGAAGCCCTGCTGCCCATAGCCGTGCAGGGCGGATTTGCCAATTACCTGTTCAAGGGCGAGGAAGTGCGCTCCATTGCCGTAGACGGTGCCGACCGCAAGTGGATCGCCACGCGCAACGGGGTGTGGCTCGTCAATCCCGACGGCGACAAGGTGCTGGCCCACTTCAACGAGAACAACAGTCCCCTTTTCTCCAACGATGTGCGCAGCATTGCCATCGACCCCGCCACGGGAGAGGTGTACTTTGCTACCGCCCGCGGCATCCTCTCGTTCCGGGGCACGGCCACGGAGCCGGAAGCCACCAACGACAACCTGTTGGTGTACCCCAACCCGGTGCCGCCCCATTACGCCGGCACCATTGCCATCAAAGGCCTGGCAGAGAACTCCTTTGTGAAGATCACCGAACTGAACGGCCGGCTGGTGTACCAAGCCAAAGCCCTCGGCGGACAGGCCGTATGGAACGGCCTGGACTACACTGGCAAACGTATTGCAAGCGGTGTATACCTGGTGCTGGTCACCGACGGGGAGCAGAAGGAACGGGCCGCCGGTAAAATCGTATTCATCAGCCGATAGCATATGATCCAGAAAACAAAAGCAGTCGTTTTACGCACGGTCAAGTTTGGGGAGACCTCGCTGGTGGTGACCTGCTATACCGAGCTCTTCGGACTGCAGTCCTATATCGTCAACGGGGTGCGCCAGGCCTCCTCCAAGGGCACGGCCAAGGGCGCCTACTTCCAGCCCTCGGCGATCCTGGACCTGGTGGCCTATCACAACGAGTACAAGAACCTGCAGCGCATCAAAGAGTACCGCTGGGCCCACCTCTACCAGCACCTCTTTTCCGACGTGCGCAAGAACTCGGTGGCTGTCTTTATGATCGAGCTGGTGAACAAGTGTGTGAAGGAGCCCGAGACCAACAATGAGCTGTTCTACTTTATCGAGGACGCCCTGCTGCACCTCGATGAAGCCTCGCCCCGGGTGACCGCCAACTTCCCGCTGTTCTTTGCCCTGCACCTGGCGGTGTTCTTCGGCTTCCGCATCAACGACGAATACACGCAGGAGCAGCATTATTTGGATCTGCAGGAAGGGGTGTATGTAGCCGAGCAGCCCCGCCACCCTCACTACCTCGAAGGCCCCGAGGCCGAAGCGGTGTCCTACCTGTTGAAAGTACAGCACCCTGCCAACCTGGAAGACCTGCCCCTAAACGGCGAGCTGCGCCGCCGCATCCTGAATTCGCTGGAGATATTTTATGCCCTGCACATACCCGACTTCGGCACGATGAAGACCCTGCCGGTGCTGAGGGAGTTGGCGGGATAGCCGGGAGTTCGGAGTCGGAAGTCGGGAGTCAGAAGGGCAGCACATTCTATGTAGTACGCTAGGCGATTATTAGATTACTCATAATTGATTTTTGGCCTCCTGCACCAGGGGGCTTTCCTACTATAGGTCACTTCCCGCTTTAAGGCAATAATGAATAATGGAATAATCAATACTCTTTTCCAGGCACATTCTTCCCGACTCTTGGCTCCCGACTCCGAACTCCCGACTCCGAACTCCCGACTCCCGACTAGTAAAGCCGCTGTACGGAGAAGTCTGTTTCGTTCAGTAAAACAATCCCCGGCTGGGTACCCGGTCGGAGGCGTCCCAGACCCTCCCAGCCCAGCACGTCGGCGCCGTTGGAGGTGGCCCAGGTGAGCATGGTTTCCAGCGGCAGGTGGGGGAAATGCTTTTTTAGGGTGGCCATTTCGGAGGCAATGCTCAGCCGCCAGTTGGAAGAATAAGAGTCGGTGCCCAGCACCATACGGCAGCCGTGCTTTACAAACAGGTCCACCGGGGGCAGGGCGTTCTCGATATACAGGTTGGCGTTGGGGCAAAGACAGAACACGAGGGTTAAGCCGTAGCGCTCCGCATGCTCCTGCGCAAAGAGGATGTCGGCTTCCTCGGTAAAAGTGTTATGGACCAGGATAATGGTCTGCCCGAGGGTGAAATGGGGCAGCCAGGCCTGCAGGCTGTTGCCGCCATGGACCTCGAAGGGCGAAAGCCCTGTATTGAAGGTAGCGTACAGGAGCAGGAAATCGCCGCCCCCACTTCGAAAGAGCTCGTTCTCGGCCCTTGTCTCCTGGTTGTGCACCGAGATAGTGCCACCGGCTGTAGCCTCGTTAATGGCCGCAAAAGTACCGCGGCTGACGCTGTAGGGCGCGTGGGGCGTGAGCCCGGCGTGCAGCCCGGCCTCCCGGTGCGCTGCTGCCACCCCCCCGTACTGGTCGAGCCTTGAGGGCAGGTTTTCGTCGCGGAAGTTGAGCACCTCCACCAGGTTGTGCCACTGCATTCGGCTGCCTTTCTTGACCGGGATGGCGTCAGTGGTGTTGCAGATGTCGGCCACACCCGCGATGCCGGCGCCGTACATTTCGGCTTCGGCAGCGGCTAGTTCTTCCATCACCAGGGGCACATCTTTGCGGGAGGTCACCACCCGCATGAGGAAGTCCACCAGCCCGGTGCCGCAGGGGATAAGTCCCTTAAAGTGACTCAGTTCGAGGTGGCAGTGGGCATTGATCATGCCAGGCATCAGCAGGCCGTGCACGGTTTCGGTTTCCTCGCCTTCCAGCTGCGCGGCGGGCAGCAGGGCTTCTATCCTGCCCTCTTCGCTGATGACCAGGATATGGTCTTCCAGGAGGCGCACCCCGTCGAAGACCCTGGCGGCTCTTAGCTTTCTGTGCTTCATTTAACAGCTAAAGTACCCCATTCATGGCCGCAAATGCGTAATTTCGCGCCCTATTATTTATGCTGGATAAACTAGAAGCAATTAACGCACGGTTCAACGACCTGGGGGTGTCCCTCACCAACCCGGAGATCATTGCCGACAATAGAAAGTTCGGGCAGCTGAGCAAGGAATACCGCTCCCTGGAGAAGATCGTCAATGCCTACCGCGATTACCGCAAGGTGCTCGACGACGTGGAGTTCTACCGCGAGGCCCTCAACGGCAACGACGAGGAAATGCGCGAGCTGGCCAAGGAGGAGCTTCCCGCTGCCGAAGAAAAGCAGGAGAAGATGGAAGCTTCCATCCGGCAGATGCTGATCCCCAAAGACCCGCAGGACGAGAAGAACGCCATCATCGAGATCCGCGCCGGTACCGGCGGCGACGAAGCCTCGCTGTTTGCCGGCGACCTTTTGCGCATGTACCTGAAGTACTGCGAGCAGAAGGGCTGGAAGACGGCCATCCTCACCGAGAACGAAGGCGCCGTGGGCGGCTATAAGGAAGTGCAGGTGGAGGTCGTGGGCGACGACGTGTACGGAACGCTGAAGTTCGAAAGCGGCGTGCACCGCGTGCAACGGGTGCCCGACACCGAAGCCAGCGGCCGGGTGCACACCAGTGCCGCCACGGTGGCCGTAATGCCCGAGGCCGAGGAAGTGGACTTTGAGCTGAAGGAAAGCGACGTGAAGATGGAAACCGCCCGAAGCGGGGGTGCCGGCGGACAGAACGTAAACAAGGTGGAAACCAAGGTATTGCTGACCCACCTTCCTACCGGCACCGTAGTGATGTGCCAGACCGAACGCTCCCAGCTGGGCAACCGCGAGAAGGCCATGCAGATGCTGCGTACCCGCCTG
>DASWYM010000177.1:0-3273 GCA_036404975.1 Chitinophagaceae bacterium | reverse complement strand
GAGCCGGAATGTTTCTTCTGTCGTCATTTCTTCCTTTTTCTAAAGATGATGGAGGCGTTGGTCTTCATATCGGCCGAGAAGCGCACGTCGTAACGCATGTCGCCGTCATGTACCAGCACCAGTCCAGTGTTGGGAGGGATGCTCCCCAGGGTCTCTGCCACCAGGGTCACTTCTACCGAATCGGCGGCAAAGTTCGTTAAATGCACGGTCTTTTTGATGGCTACTTCGTTCAACCTCTGGCTGGCTACGACATTCTCGCCGTTGACGAACACGCTGATCACATCACCATCCACCACACCGTTGTCGTAGAAAGAAAGGGTGACGGAGTCGTTTACGATCTCCAGGCTCCTGATCACCGCCGAGGTGCGGCTGTGGGGAGCTGTGGCGGCTACGGTAGCCGCGGGCTTGTCGGCCGGGCTGGCGGTAGTAGCTGCAGGCTTTTTATCTTCTGCTGTGGTGGTAGTGTTCCCAGAAGTGGTATTGCTTAAAGTTGAAGCTGCTACAACGGCCTTATCTCCGTGTTGGGGAACTCCGCTCACGCCCTGGTTATTTGTCCCGGCCGGGTTGGCTGCTACCTGGACAGCCGCTTTGACGGGGTCCTTCTCTGCAGCCTTTTTATCCGCGGTCTTTGCCACGTCCTGGCTGCTGACAGGGGCCGCGGTGTTCTGGACCGGCTTGTTAGTTGCAGTGGCCGGCTTCTTTACGATCAGGTCACCGGTAGTGGGATCAATCTCCGCGTCATTGGCAGGAGTAGCCGTAGGGTTACCGGTGTTGGAGGCAGGCTTCACAGCGGCTGCCACGGCTTCTTTGGTGGGAGCAGTAGTGCTCTTAGCCGGAGTGTTGTTTGTGGTCGTATTGTTTGCTGTAGTATTAACTGCTACTGCAGGCTTTGTGTCTGTCGTTTGCGGGGTGCCGCTTACAGCAGGAGTATTCGTGGGCGCACCGGTACTAGCCACCGTATTGGATGGATTAGTACCCGGCTCCTTACTGGCATTGGCTGATTCTATGGGGCTGGAGGCTGCTACCGTTCTATCTTCCTTTCTTGGTGCATTATCACGTGCGGGTTTTGTGATAGCCGTGGTATTATCGGCAGGGCTTGTCTTTGCGTCCGGCTTGGCCTCGGCGGGTTTTGCTGCTGCCTCTTTCTTTTCGTTGCGTTTGGCAATGCCGGTTTCCCGGTCGGCATCAGCAGCTTTCTTATCCTTTGGCTTTTTGTCGTCCTTCTTTTTGGTCTTCACTACCGGGTCGTCCTGGTAGTTGGGCTTGTCGCTGATGATGTTGAGCTCTTTGAGATGGGCCACCAGGGGCGACTGGGAACTGTCCACCGACCTTTCGGTCTTGGTGGCGCCGCCAACCGAGTAGTACTGGCGGGTGCGGTTGGTCTGCCAGCTGCCCGTAAGGGAGGTGATGGTATCTTCCTGTGCCAGCTGGAAGGTGGCCGTGCGCTTGATGCGCTTGGCCGGCGACTCGGGGAAGTTGTTGGCCAGCAGTTCCTCGTCCTCGAGCACCAGCTCGCCCTTGTCGGTCTTATAGCCCTTTACGCGGCGGATGCCGTAGTAGAAGGTGTCGTTCACGATAAAGGTATTATAGGAGTAGCCGAAGACCTTGCCGCGGTATTCGCTCAGGGCCAGCTCGTACTTGGTCAGCATCTTGGTGGTATCGTTGTACATGCTGCCCGAATAAATGCCGCTCAGGATCTGCTGGGCGTCGGCAGAAAAGAACACAAAAAGGGTGGCGAGGAGAACAGTTAGCTTTTTCATGTAAGTGTTGGATTTGGTGTTAACAGGTTCGCGTTTTGGGGCTGTACGGTGGTACAATGAATTTTGGTTAATAAAGATGATAAATTTTCACGGTTCAGTAAACCCTTGCCGTATCTTTTATCATAGTACTTCAATAGAACGCTAAAGCAGGCCTCCACATTGCCGGACTCCAGCGATTCAAGGGCATTCTTTGTTTCCAGGCCGCCCAGCCGCTTCGAAATGCGGGTGATGGCGTCGGCCAGCCGCTGGCGGTCCAGTACGCCGTACTCCTCCACAATGTGCCGCAGCCGCTCTTCGAAGGGGATGTCGAGGAAAACTACGGGGGAAACCCGCATGGTCTCCCACAGCGGCCCTGGTATATTTACCAGCCCGATGCGCTGGCTTTCGTCTTCCATCCAGATGGTGCGGTCCGGCCCCCATTTTTCCAGCTCCAGCGCCAAAGCGTTTTCGAAAGCTTCCTGCGTGGGCTGTGGTGGCATGCCGATGTTACCAAAGGCCGATCCTTTGTGGTTGGCGAGCCCTTCCAGGTCGACCACGGCCTCACCGCGCCTCGCCAGTTCCATCAATAGCTCGGTTTTGCCGGAGCCGGTGTAGCCGCCCAGGATCTTCAGCTTCCAGGGGGCCGCCAGCACCTGCAGCGCGTGATTGCGGAAGGTCTTATAGCCGCCGTTGAGCACGTTGACCTTAAAGCCGTAGAGGTCGAGCAGCCAGGCCACGGCCCCGCTGCGCATGCCGCCCCGCCAGCAATAGACGAAGACCTCGCCTTTCAGGTGGCCGGCAGCCCGTTCCCCATCCTGCTCCTTCGGGCTCCGCTCCTCCAGCAGCCTTTCCACTTCTTCCACCATCCGGCGCATCTTAGGTCCGAAGAAGTCGAGGCCTTCCTTGATGGCCTGCTCGCGGCTTTGCTGCTTGTAGGCAGTGCCCACCACAGCGCGCTCTTCGTTGGTGAACAGGGGCAGGCTCACTGCCCCCGGCATATGGGCATGGTTGTACTCGCCCGGCGAGCGCACGTCGAGCACGAGGTGTCCCCTGGAAAGGGACAAAAAAGAGTCTATATGTAAACGGTTCGTAGCCACGGGCACAAAGGTATTGCCCCCGGCGGCATTTAAAAGTGGAGGGAACGTTAATAGTCCATGGTGTATAGTCCATAGTTTATGGCAGGGTCAAAAAGTCATTGGGTCAGTAAGTCATACCCCCAGCCCCTGAAGGGGAGCTAAGAGGGCAAAGGGGTGAAAGAGAAAAAGAGGATTTGCTCCCCTAATCCCTAATTCCCAATCCCTCCTTTATCCCGTATTTCTCTCGCCTTTGTCCCGGATATGTCCCGTGTTTCTCCCGTACTATAAAGGGACGGCACATATACGGGACAAAGGCGGGCGGAAACGGGGTGGTGTTGGAAGAACAGGGGTGATTGGCTATATTGGCCCTCTAACTGTTATTTTCCCTATGAGGTATATTCTTCTTTTCGTCCTGGTGCTTTGCCAGACTATGGCGTTCTCCCAGTCTTCAGACGGTC
>DASWYM010000176.1:0-12056 GCA_036404975.1 Chitinophagaceae bacterium | reverse complement strand
GATCCATACCACGCGGATGGTGCGCCGGGCAATCATCTGTGGGAAGCTTCCTTTGCGCTCACCGATGGTCAGCGACTTTGTGCTTTCATTATACGTAAAAGGGATCACCGAGTAAGCACCCTTCTCATAGTCATACGTGGTGCCGCCATCCTCATACAGGCTGAAAGAAGCGTTGCGGCCCGTGTACACCCGGAGCGTCAGCGTATCCGACGGCTTTTCGTCGGTATACTGCAAGTCGGGACCAAACGGGATTATAGACCCCTCCTTCACAAACAGGGGCATGCGTTCGTAAGGCGCGTCGGCCTTCACCTTCTGCCCGCCCTCGAACCGCTTTCCGGTATACAGGTCGTACCAGCCCTGTCCTTTGGGCAGGTACACCTCGCGGGTGCGCTGGCCGTAGTTGTATACCGGGCTCACCATAAGCGAAGGGCCCAGCAGGAACTGGTCGCCAATACGGCGCACAGCCGTATCGTTTCCAAAGTCCATGGGCAGCCCCCTCATGAGCGTGTAGTCGCTATGGTAAGCCTGCCCTGCCAGCGAATAGATGTAAGGCAGGAGACGGTAGCGCAGCTTGTTGTAATACAGCATGCTCGTATAAGCAGGATGTCCTTCCGGTGCGATGTTGTAGATCTCGCGGAAGGGGAACTGTCCGTGCACGCGGAACAGGGGCACGAAGGCGCCGAACTGGTACCAGCGCGTCATCAGCTCGCGCCATTCTTCCAGGTCCGTTTCCTTGGGCCGCTCAAAGCGGTTCTCCACCACGAAGCCGCCAATGTCCATCGTCCAGTAGGGCAGGCCAGAGAGGGAGAAGTTGATCCCCGCCGGTATCTGCGCCTTCAGGTCGTGCCAACGTGCCCCGATATCCCCGCTCCAGATGGCCGCGGCATAGCGCTGCGAGCCGGCAAAACCTGAGCGGGTGAGCAGGAATACGCGCTTATTGGGATCCGCCGAACGCTGCCCCTCGTAAATGCCTTTGGCATTCTGCAGGGGATAGGCATTCAGGTACTGGGCGGCCGGACCAAGTGCCGTGGCCCCCATCTGCTGCTTGCGCCGCTCGGGCGACACGTTGGAAAGGATATCCGGCTCGGATGCATCCATCCACCAGGCATCCACTCCCCTGGTATAGATCTTTTTGTGGATCAGGTCCCAGAACGCCTTGCGGGCATCTTCATTGAACGCGTCGTAGAACGTCGAAGTGTAGCCGGGGCCCACCCAGTCTTTCTGGCGGTCGGCAATATTGCGTTTGTAGAGCCACCCTCTTTTGGCAAACTCCTCGTAGTTATTGATCCCCTCGTAGAACTTGGGCCATACTGAGATCATCAGCTTCGCATGGTGCTGGTCATGCAGCACCTGGATCATGCTGTCGGGGTTAGGAAAACGTGCAGGATCAAACTCCTGGCTGCCCCACTGGTCTTCCTTCCAGTAAAACCAGTCGAGCACGATGTTGTCCAGCGGTATCCCGCGCCTGCGGAACTCGGCCACCGTCGAAAGGATTTCTTCCTGCGTCTTATAGCGCTCTCGGCTTTGCCAGAAACCCAGTGCCCACTTGGGAACAATGGGCGCCTTGCCGGTGAGCGTACGGTAGCCGGCAATCACTTCGTCCATGCTCTTACCGGACACGAAGTAGTAGTCGATCTGCTCGCCGGCCTCCGAGGAAAAGCTCACCCTGTTCTTCTCTTCGGCGGGCTCCTGCCACTTCAGCGACAGGTACGACTCGCCCCCCTCCGGTATCCACTCGATCTTGACGGGGGTCTTTACATCTTTGGTAAGCACTACGTCCAGCAGGGCAGGCGCCGGGTTCCAGGCCCTCCGCCAGCGGTCGAGCACCAGTTGCCCGTTGACCCAGGCCCTGATATAACCGCCATAGGTGAACCGCAGCTTGTGCACCCCGCTAAAGCCGCTGGCAATGCTTCCCTCCCACACTACTACCCCGTTCTCGGGCTTGAACTCAGTAGGCAGGAACAGCTTCGAATCATTCACAAACTCGTAGTTGATCGCCGCCTCAGCGCGCTGCACGGTCACTTGCTCCGGCGCCTTTTTATCATTGCTGTAGGTGGCCGTCAGCCAGCCCTCCAGGCCCTCTTTCGAAAAAAGGCGCAGGGCCGACAGGGATTGAAAAGGCCGCGTATCGCCCACCTTCGTGATCGAGTAGTTGTCCCACAGCACTCCGTAGTTTTTGGCCGATACGAGGAAAGGTACGGCCACCTCCGTATTATTCTGGAAAAGGGTCACCTGCTCCCCCTTGTAGTTGAACACATCGTCCTGGTGCTGCCCCAGGCCGTAGAAGGCATCGTCGGCGCTTGTTTCAAAGGTCTGCTCGAGGCTGTACAGGCGCCTGCCTTCAAAGACCGCCGGCTCTATCCTCCGTCCCCGGGCCAGGGGCTCCCCAAGGATCTTGTTGCCCGCGGCATCGTAAAAAGTGACGGCACCGGTCTTCAGGTGTGCCACGGCCGACAGGGCACCCGTCTTCAGGGTAACGGACTCCTTCCCCGGTACTACCTGCCAGGTGACCTTCGGGTCCCTTTTGTAGACGGTAATAAGGCTGGGTGTTGCCGAAAAGGATTTCCCCGGCGCGGCCGTCACCCGGATGATCCGGTCGGTCACCACTTCCAGGCGCACAGCCTGCGCCGTGCCCGTATACAGGGGATCCGTATACACGATGATGCCGTTGGGTGTTTTTTCAAACGAAGAAGGCACCCCTTTCGCCCCGGCTAAAAGGAATAACAACAAAAAGGTCAGGCTGGAGATCAGCAATTGATACGGTCTCATAAAATAAAAGATTAATAGTAGATCGGTCTCATTTTATCCATCAACGCGGACGCCCCGGTGCCTTCATGCCTCACCGGTTTCCCCTCCTAACAGACTCCTAAATATAACCCCGAACCCACCCCTGCAACAACATAATTTTTATCTATTTACTTTGATATTTTAACCGGTTATCGCCTACCTGCAGGTCGTTTTTTCCTAGAGTCTTTGGTACTGCCTACGATTCTGTAACAGGTAACAGATTATGTCCAATCAGAGATTCCCACCCCTGGAAACCACACCTGGTGGCAGGGATACCCCGGCCCCAGAGGAGCCACAGGTTGGTAGCAAACCATTTACAAGAAGGAACCTTGCCCCGCAGGGGCAACACTTTACACGAGGCTCACTCTGGCTCCCCGAATATGCAGTGCTCCTCGAAGGGTATTTCGAAGTCGCGGAGGAACTCTACATATTCTTCGCGAAAGGTCTTTTTGTGGTGGTGATCCTGCTGGTGCTCGATGTAGTGAATGACATCACGAACTTGCGAGCGGGCGTAGGAAAAGGCCCCGTAGCCGCCCTGCCAGTGAAAGTGGCCCGGAGTGAGGCGCTGTTTATAATCCATTCGGCGGACTCACCCTTCACCAGCCGCATCAGGCCGGAAAGAGACTGGGTTGGTCGAAAGCCAAAGAAAAGGTGCAGGTGGTCGGGCATGGTGTTGAGCAAGAGATGTGGATCTGGGTAAAGGCATCACTCATGATTGGGTGGAGATCTTCAGGGGGGGGTGTCATCAGAGGACCACCTCTAAAATACAAACAGCAATGGGCAGGTGGAACCCCGAGTATAAAGGTGCTGACCGGAATAAAACCTCCTGCGGCCTGAGGTGGGGTTTTCGTCTACCGTGTTGCCCCTGCGGGGCAAGGTTCCCGTTTCTCCCCGTTTGCTACCGACCTTAGGCCCCTCCGGGGCCGCCAAAGCCTCCGTAATCAAGAGTGGCTTCCCGGCCTCGACATTCCTGCTATGGATTATCGACCATTGACTATGGACCATGAACCCATTCTCGCATCTTATGTTAAGCTATCCCAACCCCACGTAAAGCATATAGCGTGCAGCGTACCGCGTCTCCACATAATGCCTCGGTGATCCCCATCCCCAAATTTCCTCATTATCAAATTGCCTAATTGTTCTCTCTTCTCGCAGCTCGTAGCTAACAACTCGCAGCTCCTTTCCTTCTCAAATTGCCTCATTATCAAATTAGCTAATTTTACCCCCCATGATCGATGTCACTGCCCCCCAGCTCCGCACCGTCCAGGTGACCCGCTACGTGACGCCGCTGCGCGAAGGCGGCTCCCTGCCGGCCATCGTCGAAGGCGACGACGGCTTCCTGCACGTGCTCAAGTTCCGCGGCGCCGGCCAGGGCGTCAAGGCCCTTATCGCCGAACTGATCGGCGGGTCCATCGCCCGCGTGCTGGGCCTCCGGGTGCCCGAGATCGTCTTTGCCCAGGTAGACCCCGCCTTTGGCCGCACCGAGCCCGACGAGGAGATCCAGGACCTGCTCAAGTTCAGCGAAGGCCTCAACCTCGCGCTGCACTACCTCTCCGGCTCCATCACCTTTGACCCCTCGGTGGACAGGGTGGACCCGAAGCTGGCCTCGCAGATCGTGTGGCTCGACACGCTCATCACCAACGTCGACCGCACAGCGCGCAACACCAACATGCTGATGTGGTACAAGGAGCTGTGGCTCATCGACCACGGGGCCGCCCTCTACTTCCACCACGCCTGGGACGGGTGGGAAGAAGCTGCCAGACGCCCCTTTGCCCTCATCAGGGACCATGTGCTCCTGCCCTGGGCCGGCGAGCTGGAGGAAGTGGATGGCGCCTTTCGTACCCTTCTCACACCGGGGCATATTGAAGCCATCTTATCCCTTGTGCCCGACGAATGGCTCGACCCCTCTTACGGTCACCCCAAAGCGGACGAGTACCGCAACGTATATACCGGGTTCCTGACCACCCGCTTAGCCCTATCCACAGAATTCATAAAACAAGCCCAGCATGCAAGACAAGCACTTATTTGAGTACGCCGTCATCCGGTTAGTTCCGCGGGTAGAGCGCGAAGAGTTCATCAACGTGGGCGTGGTGCTGTTTTGCAAAAAACAAAACTTCCTCCAGGCCCTCTGCCACCTCGACCGCGAGCGCCTGCGCGCCCTCGCCCCCACCATCGATATCGACGAAGTGGAGAACCATCTCCAGGCCTTCGTGCGCATCGCCAAAGGCGGGGGGGATGCCGGCCCCATCAGCAAGCTTGACGAAGCCTCCCGCTTCCGCTGGCTCACCGCCGTGCGCAGCACCGTGGTGCAATCCTCGCGCGTCCACCCCGGCTTCTGCGCCGACCTCCCCGGCGCCCTGCAGAGGCTCCACGAGCAGTTGGTGTTGTAGAGAAAGGGATTAAGTCCAAATAGCTATCGGGATGGGGACTAGGGATTAGGAGGAAATCAGATGACCTAATGACTTATTAACTCAATGACAGGCTCACAGCTAGAAGCTATCTGTATTGACAAATCACGTTGGGTAAAATTACAGCCGTGCCCCCGGGGTCTCCCGCAGCTGCAGCGAAGGAGACCCCGGGGGTAGACCATAACCCAACCTTGTTTGTCAGTACTGCTATCAGATATAAGCTTTTTCTCTGCTTGTAACTTGTCTTCTTTCCTCCCCTTTAGGAGTTGGGGTATGACTGTCTCTCAGCTAAAAGCTAGCAGCTAATAGCTGGCAGCTTCTCTCTCCTCTCTCCTCTCACCTCTCACCTCTCACATCCCCACGTACAGCGTATAGCGTATAGCCTACAACCCTCTCTTCTCGCAGCTCGCAGCTAATAGCTAATAGCTGGCTGCTCTCTTCTTGCAGCTTGTAGCTTGTAGCTTCTCTCAATAGCTCCACCTGATCCTCAAAAACACCCCGTGTCCCTGGTCTTCAAAGAGCCGGTTCGTTTGGGCAAAAAACGACTGCCACACGAGATCGACATCCAGGTTGGTAACGAGGCTGTACTTCAGGGAAGGAAAGAGGATCAGCATATTCGTGCCGGGCGCGTATACGGTGGTCAGGCTCCCGGAGAACAGGGGCGTAAACTCCTTGCCGGCCGTAAGAGCAACCGCCCATTTTACGGGCATCAGATTACGGGATGATAAGTCAAAATGAAGCGCCCTCCAGTCCTCTGCCGGGCGGTTAAGCCCTCCGGAGTTGAACAACCCTCCCACATTTCCATACCAACCGTTGTCCAACACGTAATCCCCTTCCACTACCCCATTAAAATGCCCGCCCGAATCACCCGGCATAAAATACATGGCTTCCCCTTTAAAGCCCGCCTCCCCAATGCTCCCGGCCCAGCCCCCGCCGATCACCCAGCTTTCGCGGTACCAGCCACCAATCGCCTGCAGGTCGTAGCCGCCCGTATTGACAAAATATTTCACCGCGCCTACGCTCCGGCCCCTTCCCTGGAAAGCTACTGCCGCTTCCACGTTGCGGCCGTCTTTAAAGAAATACTGCCCCTTCACCGCGTCCGAACCCGGCCGCTCCTCGTAATCAAAATCCAGGAAGTTGTAGGTGTTGAACAGGTCGTTAGGGTTCCAGAGCGTGGTGATCCCCCAATTGATCCGCTGCCGGCCGGCTCTGAGGTTCCACCGCTCGCGGTGATACTCTGCCCACAGCCGCTCGGTATTGGTATGCAGCACCACCTCCTTATCGATCCAGGCTTTAGACAGGTCCACCAGCTCATTTTTATTGCGCAAAAGGTCTGCGTAGCCAGGCACCGCTTTCACCTCTTCCCCCCAGAAGAAACGGTTGCGGAATTCTGCCGCCGCGGTAAGGGTGCCCAAGGGCTTCCATTTGACGTTGAGCCGGTGATGCAGCAGGCTGCTGCTCACCGCCTGTTTAAAGCCTCCGGTAAACGTAAGGGTTTGCAGGTCCTTGAGATAACCGTTGAAGGTGAGCTTGTTTTCAGCCGCACTGTCGGCGTTGACAGCCGTACTGTCCCCGTTCACCATAGTACTATCCTGCGCGCTTGCTCCCAACACGAGCGCGAATAAGCAAAGGACGGTATCGTATACCCTTTTCATCCTTCCTTCATCGTTGGCTCTACCCGGTGCGCCGTATCCACCGCCGCCGTGTCGGAAGCGATGCGGCCATCCACCAGCGTGATGACCCGCCGCGCCCGCTCGATCACCCGCGGGTCGTGGGTAGAGAATATGAACGTGGTTTGTTCTTCCTTGTTCAGAAGGGCCATGATGTCGAGCAGGTTGGACGCTGATGCCGAGTCGAGGTTGGCTGTGGGCTCATCCGCCAGCACAAACTGGGGCCGCGAAGCCAGGGCTCTCACTACGGCTACCCGTTGCTGTTGCCCACCCGAGAGCTGCGACGGCCGGCTGTTCATCTTGTCTTCCAGCCCTACCTGCCGGAACAGGCTGCGCACCCGTTCCTCCCGTTCCTTTTTGGGTGCACCCTGGAGTTGCAGGATCAGTTCCGCGTTCTCCTTCGCCGTCAGTACCGGCACGAGGTTGAACGACTGGAACACGAACCCGATATGGTGCAGGCGAAAGTCGATGAGCTGGTTGGCAGACAGTTCCGTAATATCCGTACCATTGATCACGATACGCCCTTCGTCAGGCTTGTCCAGCCCCCCGATCAGGTTGAGCAGCGTGGTCTTCCCCGACCCGGAGGGACCTACCAGTGCCGTAAATTCGCCTTCCAGCACATGCAGGTGCACACCGTTCACCGCGTGCACGGGAATACTACCCTTGTTGTAGGTCTTGCTGATATGATGCGCGTCTATAACGGTCTTCATAATGCTATTTTCTTAAAGCCTCCACCGGTTCCATCCGCAGGGCCTTGCCTGCGGGAAACAGCGACGACAGGAAAGCCGTGATCACTACGATCAGTAGCACGGCTGCCAGCTGCCCGCCAGGAAACTGCGGGTAAATAATATTGCTGTAGCCAAACTGCTCCATCACCTGGCCGGCAAAGCGCTCCACGTTAATGCCGGCGTGGCCTGTGTACCATACCACGCCGGCCGCCAGCAGCAACCCCACTGGCACACCCACCAGCGTAAGGAACAGCGTCTCCAGGAGCACCAGGACGAACAGCCGCCGCTTGTTCATCCCCAGGGCCACCATCATACCCGTC
Organism: Chitinophagaceae bacterium; assembly: GCA_036404975.1. GTDB lineage: Bacteria > Bacteroidota > Bacteroidia > Chitinophagales > Chitinophagaceae > Flavisolibacter. The sequence continues at coordinate 4,143 of DASWYM010000176.1, read as the reverse complement.
TCGCGGGTGCGCTCCAGTACCGCCATCAGCATGGTGTTGACAATGCCAAAGGCCAGGGCCAGCATAATAATAGCGATGATGATCAGCGAGAACTGGTTCACCGTGGTGATGGTCAGCTCCGTCTCCGGCGACACTTCCTTCCAGCTCTCCACCAGCAAGGCTGGAAAAGCACTTTTCAAAGCCTCCTTCACCCCCTCCACCGCCTCGTCTTCTTTCAACAGGAGCGCGAGCTCATGGTACTGCGACCCGGTGCCGAGCAAAGAGTTCAGGTCCTCCATCTTCACGTACACGATGCGCTCGTCCAGCGGCGTATTGCCCGAGCGGTACACGCCCGCGATGCGGAAGGCGCCGGCCGTCACCCCGTTGTCCCTGTCCGTAAACGTGAGCACCACCTTGCCGCCCTCCCTCAGCTTCATCTTGTCAAGCAGCTTCTGTCCCACCAGCAATTCATTGGTGCGACCGCTTCCGAAATAAGTACCGCGGATCACCTTCTTGTCCAGCCCCGACACCACGGCTTCGGCGGCGGGCTGTACCCCACGGATCTCCACGCCGTTGCTCCCGCGGCCCGTCGACAGCATACCCTGCACCACGCTCCGCGGCGCCACTTCCACCACTTTCGTCCAGCCTTTGATCCTTTGCCTCACCCCTTCGCTGCCCGGTATCGTGTACACCGCTTCATAATCATCTTTTAAGTGGGGATGGTGCACCTGCAGGTGAGCCACCTCGTCGCGGATCACGGTTGCTATACGGCTGTCGAGCATGCCCTTGTATATGGCCAGCACAAAGAGGCCCGCAAAAAGCCCCAGCGCCACCGAGCCCATGATGATCCCGCTCCGCGCCTTATTCCGCCATACATTCCGCCACGCCAGCAAGAACAACATAGTTTACAGTTTAGAGTTTATAGTTTAGAGTTGTTTGAGGTTGGATGTTGGATGTTATTGCCTCCCCACCCACATCACTTTCCGAACATAATTCTATCTCTCATCCTAATTCCTAATCCCTAATTCCCAATTCCTTTCCTCTTTTCTCTTCTTGCAGCTAACAGCTAATAGCAGCAGCTTCTCTCTCATCCGCACATCTGCATATTTACTCATCTGAACATCCTGCTTGCAGCTTCTCTCTTCTCGTAGCTCGTAACTCACAGCTCACAGCTCTTCTCCCATTCGCACACATTTTCATTTGCATATCCCCTCTTCCTCCTAATTCCTAATTCCTTCTCTCTTCTATCAGCTAACAGCTCCTCTCTCATTCGCACATTTGCACATTTGCACATTTTCTCATTTTCTCATCGCCCCCACCACTTCCAGCCTCAGCACCTTCAGCACCGGGTACAGCGACAACACCAGTCCCAGCACCAGCACGATGACCCCCTGCGTCCAGAAGATCGACGCATCGGTTGACGTAGGGAACACCGCCTCGAAGCCAAAGCGCTCATAGCTGCGCGCCATCTCGCCGCCAATACGGATGGGATGACGGTTTAAGTAATATACCAGCGGTATGCTGGTCAATAGTCCCAACAGGCAACCCGTCAGCACCGTAAACACCGACTCCACCAGCAGCAGCGCTCCCAGCTTCCGCTTTTTCATGCCGATGGCCACCAGCATCCCCAGCTCGTAGCGGCGCTCCACCATCATCATCAGCAGGGTACCGAAGATGCCGAAGCAGATGAGGAGGTAGAGTACGCCGATGATGATCGACATGCTGGCCGTATCGGTACGGATACGCTGCTTCACGTCGGGCATCATCTCCTCCCAGGTCATCACTTCGTAGCTGCTGTCCACGCGGCCACGGAGTCCTGTGGCCACGGCATCCAGCTCGTCCGGCTCGCTGAGCGACAGCACATAAGAGGTCAGCATCCCGGGCGCCGCATAGAGCTCCCGTGCAGCTTCCAGGGGCAGGAACACCGCCCGCTCGTTCAGGTCGGGCGATCCAAACTTCAGGAGCCCCTGCACCGGGTATTTCCCCGCCGCCATAGCCCCATGGTAGCCCTGCCCGATCAGCACCACCGTATCCCCCACACCCAGGCGCAACCGCGTGGCCAATCCCTGGGCCAGCAGCACGGCGTTATCTGCGGGCGACACATAGCGCCCCTTCACCAGTTTTTCTTTCAGGCGCGTGATGCGGTCTTCGGGTTCCGGGTCCATACCCACCAGCAGGCAGCCACGGGTGACCTCCTCCGAGGCTGCCAGGGCAAAGGATTCCAGTCGCGGCGCCAGCCCCTCCACCCCCGGATTCCGCAAGAGCACGGCTTCCGTGCCCGCCCGCTGCTCAAACGAGTTATCCAGCACCTGCTCGTCCCAGTAGCCCCTGGCGTGCACCTGCACATAGCCGGTATAAAAGGATACCATGTTCCTGATGAGGTTATCGAACACCCCCTTCTGCAGCGAGCTTACCAGCGTGGCCAGGATAACCGCAAAGAAGACCGCCGCCATCGTGATGGCGGTGCGGTGGCGGTTACGCCAAAGGTTCTTCCAGGCAAGCTTGATGAGCCACATCTCAGTTCAGTTGTTTTAGGTTCTCGAGCGAGAAGAAATTATCATTCAGGGGACGGTTAAAAACGATCGAGCGGTAAATGATCTCCGTTTTCTGTCCCTTTTTGCCCTCGGGGATCATCTCCATGCGGGTAGGGATCAGCCGCCCGTCCATCACCTTCACGTCATAGCCCCGCATGCGGTTCAGCAGCGAGCCGTCCTCATCATAGAACTCGGTATACAGCTCCAGGTAGTCCATCTTGTCGATGCACACGACCAGCTTGCCCCACACCACGGCTGCCTGGGGCTTAGGATGGAAAAGGATCTTCCACGAAGGGCGCCCGTCGATCACCGTATCGCCTAGGATGCTGTGGGTATAATCTTCCAGGGCCGAGGATTCCTTCACGAGGTCGTCGTTGGTAAAGTCGGTGCCCATCCACGACTGGCTCATCATCGAGGGCGGCAGCTTCACGGTGCGCTCCAGGGTCGGCAGCCAGTTCCATACTTCTTTTTTCTTTTTCAGGAAAGCCGTGCCCTTGTCGCGGGCCGGTGACTGGATGAGGATGAGGGCGTAGTTCGTCCCCTTCATCCAGGTCTTCACGTCCATGGCGCGGCTCCAGGTGGGCCGTACCGTGCGGATGGTCAGGAAGGCCTGCGAGGTAGCGCCGCGCATCTTCTCATCGGCCTTTTTGACGATCTCATAGGCCTGCTGGGCGGTAAGTGCCCCCGGGAGGAATGCCAGAGTCAAAAGAATTGCTTTCATGACCGGCGGTTTTGCTCCCCTAAAGGTACCAAAGCCCCCGCGGCAGGCCATGATAACGATCAGGCCATTACCTGACGGCCGGAAGTCCCTATAGAGGCGGGAAGCCCGGCTAATAACCATTAAATGAGTGATGAATGATGAGTGGGAGGGTGAGAGAAGCTACAAGCTGCAAGCTGCAAGCAAAACCCGGCATTTTAGTCATCGGGGTTCTTGTATCCATAGCACCTTGACCCTGCATGATCTCCCGGCCCCGGAGGGGCCAAAGGTCGGTAGCAACGGGACCCTATAGAAGAACCTTGCCCTGCAGGGGCAACACATTTACAAGAACACAACCACCGGGCTTCAATAGCAGGGTAGCAAACAAATCAGCAACCCCGGTTTCTCGCCGGGAACCGGAGAAGACCGGCGATGGCCACTGTTCTTCGTGTTCCTTCGTGTCCTGCTGCCTATGTGGTTCAAAAACTCGCAGCTCGTAGCTCGCAACTCGCATCTCTTCCCAAGGCACAACATTTGCCTTCCTCCCGTATGGCAAAAAAGACAGCAGACAGACCAGCAAACGACTACTCCGGCTACGTGCGCGTCCGCGGCGCCCGCGAACACAACCTCAAAAACGTGGACCTCACCATTCCCCGCGATGCCCTGGTGGTGTTCACCGGCGTGTCGGGATCGGGCAAGTCCTCCCTCGCCTTCGGCACCCTCTATGCCGAGGCCCAGCGCCGCTACCTCGAATCGGTATCGCCCTACGCGCGGCGCCTCTTCCACCAGATGCCAGTGCCCGTGGTGGACGAGATCGACGGCCTGCCGCCGGCCGTGGCCCTGCAACAACAGCGCGGCACCCCCACCACCCGATCCTCGGTGGGCAGCGTGACCACCCTCTCCAACCTCCTGCGTATGCTCTACTCCCGTGCG
>DASWYM010000175.1:0-13773 GCA_036404975.1 Chitinophagaceae bacterium | reverse complement strand
AGTAAACGAGCTGGTGTTGTTGACAGCAGGAGTCGGCGTGGCTTTTTCGGCAACAAGGTCCACGACCTTCTGGCAGGAGGAGAGCAGGCACAGGAGGCCTGCCCCATACAGGACGGTTCTTTTCATAGAGACGGGCAGATATTGGATAGCGCTAAAGTACTCGCCCGGGCGGAACAAAAACATGATCTTTCCCCACGAAGGGCCCCTATTTTGAAGAAATAAGCAAAAGTCCTTATGCGTAACTGTAGGGATGTGAGTAGAGGAAACGGCGGGCTGGCAGGGAAGTCATGGAGTCATTGGGTCACTAAGTCAATAGGTCATTTTAAGCAGCGCTGGTAATATCCCGGATTTATGGCCCCCATAAAGCGAGGATATGGCGACTCTTAAAGGGTCGCCTTATGGTCGCCATATCATCGCGATATCATCGCCATATCGTCGCCATATCCTGCCCTTGGAGTAGAAGGGACCAGGGATTAGGGATTAGGGATTGGGGGGGGGAATCCGCACAAGACAGTAGGTGGCGCCACTTCGGCCATCTTACTGACAGCAGGAGCATCACCCGTTTTCAATGTTGATAACTGCCCGTTTGGCGGCGGTTTTCAACATTTCCGGAAGCATTTAACCCGGTGTTTCTCCACTTGCCACACAAAACGCAAAACTCTCAACTCTAAACCCAAAACTCTAAACCGATTTCCTATTTTTGACCGCTAAGAACGATACCTGTGGCTGAACGAATACAACTGCTTCCCGATAATATTGCCAACCAGATAGCGGCCGGCGAGGTCATACAGCGCCCGGCCAGTGCCGTGAAAGAACTCCTGGAGAACGCCGTCGACGCCGGCGCCACCGAAATAAAGCTGCTGATCAACGATGCCGGCAAGGCCCTCATCCAGGTGATCGACAACGGCTCGGGCATGAGCGAGCTGGACGCCCGCATGTGCTTCGAGCGCCACGCCACTTCCAAGATCCAGCAGATCGAGGACCTCTTCCAGGTGCGCACCATGGGCTTCCGCGGCGAGGCGCTCGCCTCCATAGCCGCCGTGGCGCAGGTAGAGCTAAAGACCCGCCGGGAGCAGGACGACGTCGGAACCTTTATCGAAATAGAGAACTCCTTTGTCAACCGGCAGGAGCCCGTGGCCGCCCCCGTGGGCACCTCCATCGCCATGAAGAACCTGTTCTTCAACATCCCGGCCCGCCGCAACTTTCTGAAAAGCAACGCCGCCGAGACGCGCCACATCGTCGACGAGTTCATCCGCGTAGCCCTGGCCTTCCCCGAGATCTTCTTTTCGCTGACCTCCAACGGCCAGCAGATCTTTCACCTCGAGGGCGGCTCGCTGAAGCAGCGCATCCTGCAGTTGCTGGGCAATAACTACAACGCGAAGATCGTGTCGGTAAAAGAGGAGACCGACTACCTCAATATCATTGGATTCATTGGCAAGCCCGAAACGGCCAAGAAGACCCGCGGTGACCAGTACTTCTTTGTCAACAACCGCTTTATTAGGAGCCCCTACCTGCACCACGCCATCATGAATGCCTACCAGGACATGATCCCGGCGGACTCCTTCCCGATGTACGTGCTCTTTATCGACCTGGATCCCGCACAGGTGGACGTGAATGTTCACCCCACGAAGCAGGAGATCAAGTTCGAGGACGAAAAGATTGTCTACGCGTTTGTGCAGGCGGCGGTGAAGCACTCGCTGGCCCAGTTCAGCATCACCCCCACCCTCGACTTCGACCTCGACTCCTCCATCCAGGGGCTGGATTCCATCCAGAAACCCTTTACCGAGGACGTTCAGTCGGCCACGCGCGGCTCCTCCATCTTCCAGGCCTTTACGGAAGCCAACCAGGCCCACCGCATCGAGCCGGGCAACCGCGGCGGCCTGCGCCACTGGAGCGAAGGGCCCACCGGCAGCACCCATAGCGAGCCTTCCCTGCCCGGCTACGAGCCCCTGCTACCGAAGCTGCTGGAGATGACCGGGGAAAAAGAAGTGACGGCCCTGGGTGCCACTCACCACTCACCACTCACCACTCACCACGAAGAGCCCACCTACGCGCAGCTCTTTAACACCTACATCATGGTGCCCACCATCCACCGCTTTTTGCTGGTGCACCAGCAGGCGGCGCATGAGCGCATCATCTACGAGCGGCTGGCCACGGCCGTACAGGGCAAGCCCGTCGCCACCCAACGAAGCCTCTTCCCTTCCACCATAGAGCTGGCGCCCGCCGATGCGGTGCTGCTCACCGAACTGCTTCCCGACCTGCAGCAGATGGGCTATTCCATCGAGCCCTTTGGCCGGCAGGCCTTCGTGGTGCAGGGTACCCCCGCCGATGTGACGGTGGGGAACGAAAAGGCGGTGCTGGAAAAAGTACTCGAGCAGTTCAAGCACTTCAGCTCGGAGCTGAAGCTATCCCGTCGCGAACTGTTGCTGCGCTCTGTGGCCTGGCAGCAGGCCGTGAAGGCCGGCACCCCGCTGAGCGACCGCGAGATGCAGAACCTCATTGCCCAACTGTTCCAGTGCGGGCAGCCCAACATATCACCCACGGGCAAGCCTACCTACGTGGAGTTTAAAAAAGAGCAGCTGGAGAAGATGTTTGGGCGGTGAGAAAAGAATTAGGAATTAGGTGAGGAAGGGATTGAATACACGCAAAAGGAAATAAGGTATAAATAAGTCAAAATAAAAAGGGCTGTTCCAAAGAACAGCCCTTTGCAGTTTAAGGTCGGCAGCGGTAACGTTATTATTACCGGAGCATCTTTATGAATCCCACATTCAGTCCCGTGCTGGTGACGCGCATATTGCCCACCCCCAGGTCGCGCAGGGGCAGCTTTACATAGGGCTCAACGCGCAGGCTTCCGAAGCTTCCCAACTTGCAGGAATAGCCCAGGCTGAAGTTGGCCACTGACAGCCAGTGCTTCGACACATCGGAATAGACCCTGTTTTCATAACCAACCTGGCCGTTGAAGTTGTAGTCCACGCCCAGGGATTCTTTCCTGATGAAGTACGAGGATACGCCGGCGGTGGTAAACAACCGGTGTCTTCCGGCCAGGATGTTGTATTTAACATTCAGGGGAGCCTCGAAGATCTGGCTCATGCCCTCTACGTTCAGGATGGTCAACCCGGCTTGCGGAACATAACCATCAGCCTTAAAGCCGGAGCCGTCGGCAGTATAGTTTTTCCTGTTCCACAGCAGGCCGCTTTCCACGCTCCAGCGGTTGTTGAAGGCGTAGCCTGCGATAATACCTTTGTTGTTGCCGGTACTCATCGTGCCGAACTCCACGGAGCTCAGGTCGAGGCCGGCCACCACACCTACGTAAGGTCCCTTCTCCTGCGGCAGGCGGCCCCTCTTTTGGGCGGCAGCTATGTGTTGGGATAAGTGTTCCAGGGTTTCGGTATCCAGGCGCACGGCAGCGGGGTCAACGACAGGAGCGGCCTGTTGTTCTGCTGCAATAGCCTGGGTGGTAGCAGCCCACAGAAGGGGTTGGCTGTTATCGGCCGCGGCAGCCTGTTCAGCTCCGTTAGGAACTTCGGATTGCGTATTGTTGGAGGATAAAGCCACCGGGACTGTGTTCCGGGTGCCGTCGTGAGCGGCAGGGATAGTATGATCAGTTGCTGTTGTCGTGTTTTGCGTGGAAGCGGTCACCGGTGCCGGGGCAGCCGTGTAGACCCTATTATTTTGAATAGGGTGAAGAGCAGAAGGGGCGGAAGCATCGTTGCCAGTCGGAGCAGGGGCAGCAGCCTCCCGCTGTCCGGCTGTAGCCGTGATTGCTGGTGGTAACGCAGGCGTGACGGCCAGCGTAGCCACGGTGTTCCGGTGATCGGTCGCACCTGGGAGGGTTGCCTGCTGCGCGGCGGGACTGCTGCCACCGCTGACATACACCAGGGTGGTGCCGGCGGCCGTGCCCACCACCAGGGTGGCTACCATCCATGCCTTATGCGCAAAGAGCCAGCCCCACAGGCCGGGTCTCCGCTTTTTCTGCGGCATCTGCTGGTCGAGGATCGCTTCCATGTTGCTCCACAGGCCGTCGGTATCGGCGGCGGGGAGCTGTTGCAGCTTCCGTTCTACCAGGTTGTTGTATGAATGATGCTTATACATCACGCTCGTTCTTTCGCTTTTAATGAATGGGTTAAACTTTTCCGGGCTTCACTTAAATGCCATTTGCTGGTGCCTTCGCTTATCGATAACAATATTCCTATCTCTTTGTGCGTATAGCCCTCCGTCACGTACAGGTTAAACACCGCGCGGGTGGTTTCGGGCAACCGCTGCAACAGGAAGAGTACCTGCTGGGCCGTCATCCGTTCCAGGACCGCCGCATCGATAGAGGGTTCGTAATCTTCCGTCCACTCCACCGCCGCTGCCTGCTGGCCACGGCGCCTCAGGGCGTCAATGGCCGTGCGCACCATAATGGTTCGCATCCACGTGAACAGCGCGGATTTACTCCGGTCAAAGCGATCTATTTGCTGGAAGATCTTGAGAAAGCCGTCTTGCAGTACCTCCACCGCGTCTTCTTCGTTACGGGTGTAGGAGCGGCAAAGTACCAACAGGGCTCCGCAGTACTGCTTATACAGCTGCTCCTGCGCCCGCCGGTCGTTCCGGCGGCAGCCATGCACCAGGTCGTGCTCCGATAGGGTACTTTTAAAAAACGGCATTTGTAATGAATAACTGCTTTTATAGGATGATGGATTTTAAGCAGAATGGTTTCATTCCAGGGAGGTAAAGCTAACAGGTGGTTTTCACATTTGCAAGAGGGCTTACATATAAATCTCTTTACATACTGAGTACCAGCAGCTTCAACCTTCCTTCAGCAATAGATAGCGATCAAAGAACTAATGTTGGTGGCTCGTTTCAGCGTCCTCGTCCTGGCCTTTCTGTCCTGCAGCGGCCCGCCGGACGGGCGCACTGCAGATAGAAAGTTTATAAAGGCTGGATCGTAAACTTCTTAACGTGCCTGATCATTGAGTTACGGAGCCTTTCATCTGACTTGGACTGGTTTTCATCGGATTGGATACACGGGCTTTCATGGATAACGAATTGGTGGCTTTTCAGGAACTGGATCGATCAATACTCAATGTTGGGCAATGATTTCCGGCAGGCCGGATGGTTGACTTATGGCTTTCAAGGACCTGGATCTTTGGTTTTCCGGTATTGGATCGGCGGCTTTCAAGGATAAGGATGGTTTTTCGGATATTCAAGTTAGGTACGGAACTACAAACAATTGGATCAGGTTTTTCCAAGGATAATGAATTGTGCTCATTGGGGTCAGGGCTTTTCATGATATAGGACGGTTTTCAGGGACCTGGATCTTTTCGGTTTTTCAATAGGATAATGGATTATCGTTTTACATAGAGCTTGATCGTTTTCATAGTGTTGGGCGCCTTACACATACATTTACGCAGGGCGGAAAGAAAGCGTTGGAAAAAAGGGAAGATTTTTTGGAAATATTTTTTTATTACCTGACAACCAAGGGGATAGGGAGAAAATAATTTTAGAAAAAGAAGAGGAAAGGAAGGGTCTATAGACAATAGTCCATGATCCATAGCCGTGTATTACTACTATAAATGGCCCTACAAGGATAATTAATGACCTGCTGACTCAACGACTTCTCTCGACTCCCCTCCAGGCCCGCCCGGATAAATAGCATCCGTTCGGACGGGGGTTGGGGGTATAACTCAATGCCTATTCCTTACGGAGATGAGGAACTTCTCCACGGCCCGGCGCACGGCGGTAGCCGAGGCCTGGTGGTTGTTAATCAATACGGAGTAAATAAGAAGCTTGTTATTCTTCGTGTAGAGATAGCCGCTCAGGGCCACTACGCCTGACAGCGTACCGGTCTTGGCGTAGAGCTGCCCGGCCAGCTCACGGTAGTAGGCACCCAGGGTGCCGGTGCCACCCGTGGGAAAGACCGTCTTGACGCGCTCCATACCGAACTCGCGCTGCATCTTGTCGAGGATGACCACCATATCCTGCGGGGTAAAGAGGTTGTAGCGGCTCAGCCCCGAGCCATCCACCCAGCGCGGGCGGTGGGGCAGGTCCTTGAAGTCAGTCTTCAAGATCGTATCGATAATACGGGCATCGTTCATCACCCCGAGTAATTCGTTGCTCACCATCAGCAGGCTTTGCTCGGCGTAGAAGTTATCGGAGCGGTGCATCATGGGGCGCAGCATAGAGTCGGTGGGCTGGGAGTGCACCGTGAGGGCGGTGGCCCGGTCCAGTTTCCGGTCTTTCCGTTCGATAACGGTGTGCAGGGTATCGGCCAACAGTGCTGCTGCCAGCCCGCTGTTCTGCGTATAAAAGGGGGCTTCTGCACTGCTTTCTTTTTCGGAGCGGGCCTGTACACGAAATTGGTTAGCGGCCAGTTCCCGCTGCACATTGGTAGGATAGTGTCCCATCACCTGCCCGCTGTCGGGCTTAGCAGCGCGGGCAAAATAAGCAGGCACCACCTTCAATGAATTCAGCGGTGCCGAGAACCGCACCACGTTGCCGTACAGGGGCAGGGCACTGCGCTCGGCCATATAGCTCTCGCTGTAGTCGTTCCACGACCAGCCATTACCCCAGGGCTGGTCGTCCCAGTTGGCCAGGCTAAGGGATAGTTGCGTATTGGCGGACTGCAGGAACTGCCACACGGGCTGTCGCCTGTATTCCGGGTGCAGGAAGGTGGGATCACCGGCAGGCTCCAGCAGCAGCCCGTCACCGTCAGGCATATAGCGCAAGCCCACGAGGCTGTCACCCAAATACTTCATCGCGGCATAGCAGGTAGGAATCTTCGTATTGGAAGCGGGCACAAAGTATTTATCGCCCTGGTAGTTGTACAGGTACTTGCCGGCAGCGGGGTCATAGATGCTGACGCCCACATGGGCGGTTCTCAGCGCCTCATCATTCAATACGGTTTCCCTTGCCGATTTTCCTACCTGTCGTGCAGGGCTGCAGCTGGCCAGGAGGACTACCGTGATCAATGCCAGCAGGCCGGTGGTTTTGCAATGCGGTGTAACGACTTGGCTCATATGCTTTCTACGCTAAGCAGTAAAGCTAATGGAACAAAGCCATTTCACCATCGGGATGCCCCTTCAGTGCAACCTTAAACTTTAAACTTTAAAACCGCACAACAGGACAATCGAGCGGATCTTTCTTACCCAGCTGGTACGACAAGCCGGCCGAGAACTTAAAGTAGGCGTCATCGCGCCTGGGGTTGCCCGCCTGGCTAAAGCCATCGAGGTAATCGGTGGAGATGTGGCGGTAGGCCGACTCCAGGTTCAGGCCCAGTTTATCGGTCAGGGCATAGCGTACGCCCACCCCCATGGGCACCATAAACTCAGAGCGGGGCAGGTCATGCTCTATATCGCGCTGCAGGTACTCGCCCAGTCCCTGGTCGGCAAAATAAGCGTAGTTGAAGCGGCTGTAGTCGCGATCGATCTTCAGGAAGGTGTAGCCAAGGCCGGCAAATAGATAGGGCGAGAACCGGCGGTCGGTGCCCAGTGCATTCCATACCAGCAGGGCGGCCACCTCGGTCACCGGGGTTTTGAATTTGAGCGCCCGTTCCTGCCGCCAGTCTGGCTCTTCGTATTTGGCGTCGTCGCCGCGCAGGCGACCCAAGCTCAGGTCGAGGCGGGCGGCCAGCTTGTTGCTCAGGCGGCGACTGCCGTAAAGACCCACTACGAAGCCCGGGGTCTTAAACGATCCTACGGCATCGGGGGTCAGGTCGCCCTGGTAGATCAGGGTACCGGCGTTGATGCCGATTTCGTATTTCGATTCGAAAAGAGATTGTGCCTGCGACAGGGACGAACAAAAAAGGAAGGGTAAGGCCAGGATTAAGGTGTTTTTCAGGCGTGATTTCATTGGTTGAATTTCAATTGGTTTTCGGCGCTGTATTGATTTGGCGCTATTATAGCAATAATCCTTCCAACGTTTAAAAGAGGACATTTATTGGGTCAAAAAACAGCTTTTTCCCCGGTCCGGCGTATCCTCCACCCTGGCCTTTTTCACCGGATACTTACCCGGGCAGTGGTCAGCCACTTCCCTTGCCCCTCATAAAAGCCTTGAGGATCAATACACAACTGGGCAGTGGGCGATGGCGCTGCGCAGCAATAGGGGATATTGCACTTAATCACGTTGCCCCAGCGCCCAAGTCTTCCTTGCCCTTACGGTAGCCTGACACCGGGGTAACAGCATAGGAACAGTATAGTAACGCTATAGTAACAGTATATCTACACCGCCTCACAACCGCACCACGGCCGCATCTCGGCCGCATCTGGGCCGCCTGTATATAGGGCGGCTGAGAGGCGGCCGCAAGGTCGCCCAGACCGGGCTGAGGGGCAGCCTAAATATACTGTTACTATACTGTTACTATGCTTTCTCTATACTGTATCAGTAGCGTAACCTCCCTATTACGGTAAAGAATACGCCCTCCAGGTAAGCAGTCAGGCCTTTTTCTCAACGCCTCAACCGCTCAACGCCTGATCCTAAGTCTATTCCACTGAAAAGGGTATTATTAGTCACCCTCCTGCAGGTGGGCGATCAATTGCAGCAGATCTTCCCCCCGGCTAAAGTTCACCTTATGGGTGTCGAGGTATTCTTTCAACCTTTTTTCCCGGGACTTAAAAAGCGTATAGAAGTTCTTTTTTACAGCAGGAAAGAAATTATGGTACTCGTCGGAAAGAAAATACCGGCTCTTGGCCTTGAAAACGGCGTTCTCGTCAACCTGCAGTTTGGTCATAGTTCTTCCGTCCCCGCTATGGTACAACTTTGACTCCGTCGATGTGGTTGCCGAATAGGTTCCATAGGCGCCCTTCCGCTCGTAACCGGTTAAAAGGATGGCATCTTTCCGGGCCAGGTTTATACCCGCATAGTGGGTCAGGCGCTCCAGGTATCCCCTGTCCTGTACGTAAAAAGTATCGGCACCGATAGCCACGTACTTTAAGGTCTCCGGGTTGAGCAGCGCCAGGGTCTCCCCTTTCGGGGAGATAAAAACCACCTGGTCGTAAAGGCGGTGGTAATTCAGGAGGGCTTTTGTAGCCACCCCGTCTTTAAACAGGACGACACCGGCCCTGAATGCGGAATAGCGATAGGCATCCCTGATCAACTCCTCCTTATTATCCCGGATGGAATTGACGGTATAAACCTTGCCTTCCTGGGCCAGGGTGCTGCCCCACAGCAGCAGGAAGAGGGAGAGCAACCGGCTTCTCATACAAATGCTTTAGTTGGCCCCTTAATTTACTTTATTTCTAACACCTTACCAACTTCCATTCCTGTTAATAAAAGTCTATAATCCCGATGACCTCTAAGGGCCGGCCTCTCTTTTTTCATTTCCCCAACACCAAAAACAGCCGTGCCGTCTTAACTTAGGCACCTCAATTTTTCCACTACATGAAAAGCAGTTTACGAATCACGCTGGTGGGTGCAGCGGCCGTTGCCATCATGGCCTTTACCCCGCCCGACAAGAAAAAACCTAAGTATATCGACCCGGCCAACATGGACCAGTCCGTAAAGCCCGGCGATAACTTCTATCTCTACGCCAACGGCGGCTGGTTGAAGAAGAACCCCGTGCCGGGCTCCAAGACCCGCTGGGGATCATTCGACGTGCTGCGCGAAGAAAGCAGCAAGCGCCTCCAGGGCCTGCTCACCGAAGCGGCCAAACGCTCTTCGGACCCCAGGATGCAGAAGATCGGTGATTTCTATCTCAGTGGCATGGACTCAGCAGCCATCGAAAAGCTGGGCTACCAACCCATCCAGGCCGACCTGCAGCGCATCGCTGCCATCAACAGCACCGAAGGCCTGCTCAGCGAGATCGCTACCCTGCGCACCCAGGGTGCCGGCGGTGCCCTGTTTGGCTTCTTTATCACGCAGGACCGCAAGAACGTGACGCAATACATCCCGCAGCTCTCCCAGGGCGGCACTTCCCTGCCCGACCGGGACTACTATCTTAAGAACGATCCCCGCAGCACGAAGATCCGCACTGCTTATGCCGGCCACCTGGCAAAGATGTTTAGCCTTATCGGCGAGAATGCCGCTACGGCAAAGTCGCACGCCGAAGCCGTACTGCGCATCGAGACGGCCCTGGCCAAGGCCCAGATGAGCCGCACCGAAATGCGCGATCCCTACAAGACCTACAACAAGTTCGCGGTGAAAGACTTCAGCGCCACCACCCCCTCTATCGACTGGAACAGCCTGCTGGGCCAGCTGAAGCTGACGGGTGCCGACAGCGTGATCGTGAACAATCCTTCCTTCTTTAAGACCACCGATATCCTGCTGGCTGCCCTGCCGCTGGAAGACTGGAAAACCTACCTGAAGTGGAACGTCCTGAGTTCGGCAGCTCCTTACCTGAGCTCCGATTTCGTGAAGCAAAACTTCGCCATGACCCAGGTGCTGACCGGCCAGAAGGAAATGACCCCGCGCTGGCAGACGGTCAGCGCTATCATCGACAACCAGCTCGGTGACCTGCTGGGACAGCTGTACGTGGAGAAATACTTCAAGCCCGAAGCCAAGGTGCGCATGATGGAGCTGGTGAACAACCTGCAGACCACCTTTGCCGCCCGCATCCAAAACCTCGACTGGATGAGCGACGAGACCAAGGTACAGGCCCTGGATAAACTCAATGCCTTTACCAAGAAGATCGCCTACCCCGACAAGTGGAGGGACTACAGCACGGTGACGGTAAGCCGGAATAACTACCTCGGTAACGTCCGCAGCGCCAGCCAGTATGCCTACAACGACATGGTGACCCGCTACGGCAAGCCGGTGGACAAGACCCGCTGGGGTATGACGCCTCCCACCATCAATGCCTACTACAGCCCCTCGAACAACGAGATCGCCTTCCCGGCCGGCATCCTGCAGTTCCCCTTCTTTGACTTCGGCGCCGATGACGCCCTGAACTACGGCGGTATCGGTGCGGTGATCGGCCACGAGATCACCCACGGCTTCGACGACAACGGCAGCCAGTACGCCGCCGACGGCAACCTGAAGAACTGGTGGACCGAGGAAGACCAGAAGAAGTTCAAGGCCAGGGCAGCCCAGGTGGTGGAGCAGTACAATGCCTACACCGTGCTGGATACCGTACACGTGAACGGCAAGCTCACCCTGGGCGAAAACATCGCCGACCTCGGTGGCCTGAGCATGGCCTATGATGCCTTCACCAAAACAAAGCAGTTCAGGGAAGGCAAAAAGATCGACGGCCTCACCCCGGCGCAGCGCTTCTTCATCAACTGGGCCCAGGTATGGCGCTCCAACACCACGCCCGAGACAGCCGCCCAGCTGATCCTCACCGATTCGCACTCGCCCGGCATGCACCGTGCCAACGGCCCGGTGGTGAACATCGATGCCTGGTACGAGGCATTCAACGTGCAGCCCGGTGACAAGATGTACAAAGCCCCCGGGCAGCGCATCCGCATCTGGTAATTATATTTGCACGTTACGATTGCTTGCTATACACATGCCCCGCCACACCGGCGGGGCCTTTTTTATTGACGTGAATCGTGAATGGTGAATCGTGAAGAGTCACAACCTTCTACGCCGTGGTACGTGTCCTCACGTACCGCCACCGGGTCCTTCGATAATTGGCATTATAGTTCTTTCCTCTACAGATCCAAATATCAAAGAACAGTCGCTGTCATAAGCCCTCCCTAACACATAGGTTGAAGACAAGTTTTAGGACTTCCCTAACCTTTTTCGTCACCTCTCTCTTGTCCTGTTTAGTACATCCCTCTAACTTTCAGCAACAAAACGATTCACTATATGAATATACATCTACTGGCTTCTGCAATCACCTTGTTCATGACGGTATCAACTAACGCCCAAACGGTCAATGGCGTTCCCCTCAAAGACCTCGATACGGAATACATACAGATCATTGGTGAGACCAAAATGCTTAGCGACAAGATCAACCTTGTAGTCGACTACGGCCAGGAACGCAAGCGGCTGTACAGCAAGCCCATGATGCTGATGGATGCCGATAACCGGGAAATGGAATTCAACTCCATGATCGACGCGCTCAACTTCATGGCCCGCAACGGCTACGAGCTGGTGGAGTCTTTTGGCGTGAACAAGGAATACCCCTACTCCCAACACCTGATGCGCAAAAGAAAAAAGGACTAAAAGGATCAGCCCGGCAACTTGAAGCTCTTCTTTAACTTTCCGGGGAAGATACCGGAAGGCTTCTCTCATTTGCACATCCGCTCATTTGCTCATTTGCACATTATGTGCGTGACCAAAGTCATAGCCCATCCCCTCAACATGCTCTAACTTTAATATGAACCACCCAGAGCAGAGCTTGTGGTTCCCGGTTAGATGATGGTGAGTAGGCTTGTTCTGCTGGTCCTTTTTATCACGCTAAAATAGACGCTGTATGAAAAAGAACATGAGTACGGCCGACCGGTCCATAAGACTCGTCATCGCCGCTTTGATCCTCATTCTTTACCTCACCAACGTGATCACCGGCACCTTCGGCATCGTGCTGCTGGTCATTGCCGGTGTACTGATGCTGACCTCCTTTGTTGGCTTCTGCCCGCTGTACGCGCTCCTGGGAATTCATACCCATACCGAGCGGAAGATGCAGTAAACGGATACGACGAAAGAAGCCACTATAAACGTTTTCACCCGCGGGTCGTAATGGTCCGCGGTTTTTTTATGCAGATAGCCTGACAAAGCACTTTTGTATAAGCAGCAAACTCTACCTGGTTCCGCAACCGTTTTGTACATTTAGGGCAACGGTAGGAATGAACCAACCGTAACCAAAACTCTATCAAAATGACCTGGCTGCTGCACTTAAAACACTGGCAACTCTTTCTGATATTGATCGGCGCTCCCATGGCCGTGCAGATCATCACCGTCAGCTCGGTGGTCAAAGGTGACCCTTCGGGCCTGCTGATCGCCTTTCCCCTGTTGATGCTCCTCTACACAGCTCTGTACTTTGGCTGGTTCTACGCCATGGGCACGGAGCTGTATAAAAAGCTCCCGGCCTCTGTTCCCATGAAACTGACGCGCTTTAAGATCTTCCTGCTCATCCCGGTGGCGTATATGCTACTGATCATGGTGGCCATGGCTCTTGCTTTTAATAATCCCGAAAACGTGGAAGAAAGCTTCACGGCTTATGCCGGTCTGATTGTTCCCATTCACCTCTTCTCCATGTTCTGCATCTTTTACTGCCTGTACTTTGTGGCCAAGGCCTTAAAGGCCGTGGAGTGGCAGCGCCCCGTAACCTTCAGCGACTTTGCGGGCGAGTTTTTCCTCATCTGGTTCTTCCCCATAGGAGTATGGATCATCCAGCCCCGGATCAACCGGCTTTTTAACAACCATGCAGGAGCCGACGGCAACCTTGTCAGCCAACCTCTTTAATACGCACGTCATGACCAGCGATCTGTCCAGCCACGTAAACATCGGAAAAGACACGGAAGCCAAACTGCTTCAGGCAGGCATTGACTCCTTCCAGCAACTGCAGGCTATTGGAAGTGAAGCAGCCTTCCTTCGCCTGCAGGCATTCGATCCCGGCGCCTGCCTCCACCTGCTTTATGCGCTGGAGGGTGCAGTGGAAGGGGTAAAGAAAAAAGACCTCTCCCCGCAAAAGAAGCAGGCCCTGCTTCAGTTTTTTAGAAGCATAAAAAAGCAATCGGCCATTTAACTAAACGGGCATTTTACGCACTCATTGATTATGATGAAACTACTGCTGCTTGCAATGACACTAGTACTCTTTTCCTGCGCCGAGCAAAAAGGGGAGCCCAAACAGGATTCCCCTTCAACCGATTCAACTGCTACCGTCCAAGAACCGGCCTTTGCACCCGACAGTGCCGA
>DASWYM010000174.1:0-4050 GCA_036404975.1 Chitinophagaceae bacterium | reverse complement strand
AATGCGGCTTTCCGCTTCCCCATCAACACGCCGCGCTCGAAGGAAGAATACTTCTACCGCTCTATCTTCAGCGAGCTGTTCCCCGGCGACGAGGCCGCCAGGTGCGTGCCTTCGGAGCCTTCGGTGGCCTGCTCTACGGCCATCGCCCTCGAGTGGGACGAGGCCTTCAAGAAGATGCAGGACCCCTCGGGCCGTGCTGTGAAGAGCGTGCACGAGCAGGCGTACGAGTAAGCTGCGAGCTACGAGCTTCGAGCTGCGAGTATTGAAATAGCTGAAAGCCACTGGTTAAACCACCGGTGGCTTTTTTGTTTGCACGATACTGCAGGCGTATAGCGTGTAGCGTACAGCTTATAGTTTTCTCTTCTCGCAGCTCGCAGCTCATAGCTCGCAGCTCTTTTTTGGATCAATCTTTGCGTTTGCTGGGGCGAAACAAAACCCGTGTGTATGCAGAAACGAATTTTGCTTGTCGACGACAACGAAGACCTGCTGCTGATCACACAGGTCATTCTCAAAAGCCAGGGTTATGCTGTGGAACTGGCTAAAACGATCAGGGAAGCCGAAACAGCTATGGCCGGCGGCCTTCCTGCCCTGATCCTGATGGATGTGAACCTTTGCGGCGAAGACGGTGCTGCCTATTGCAGGGAGCTGAAAGAGGCGCCCGCCTCTAAGGGTATACGCATCGTGCTTATGTCGGGCGATGACGACCTCCCCGGACTGGCCGGCAGCGGCGCCGACGATTTCCTGGCCAAGCCTTTCGATTTCAGCGAGCTGGTGGGAAAGGTAAGTGTGCAGCTGGCGGAATTCACACAGCCGGTGGCGATGGGGAAAGAATAATGGGCTCCAGGGTTGCACGACATCCGATTTTGCCTATCTTGGGAACCAACTAAAACCTAGACTATGATGACTGCAGAGCCCAAGGCGGCTAAATCCATTTTCTTCCCTGAATTCTTTGAGTCCAACGACTACTTTATCGATGAGAAAGTAGCTTTTCTGAAGTTCCACAACGAGTATAAAGTGTACGACAATACCGCCACCCAGGTGGGCACCATCGTGCAGCGGGTTTCGGGCTGGCATAAGTTCCTGCGCCTGTTTCTGAACAAAGCGCTGTTTCCTTTTACCCTGGAGGTGATCGACAACAACGCGAAAGTGCTGGTGACCATCCGCAGGGGATGGACCTTTTGGCTTTCGCGGATCGACATCCTGGGTGCGGAAGGCGCGCCTGTGGGCTTTATTAAACAGAAGTTCCGGCTCCTGAAGCCCCGCTTCCAGATCTTCGGGACGGAAGGCGAACAGATAGCCGAGATCAACGGCGACTGGAAGGCCTGGAATTTTGGCATTACCAGTGCCGCAGGCAATCCTATTGGCTCGATCAGCAAAAAGTGGGCAGGAGTGGCTAAGGAACTGTTTACTTCGGCCGATAAGTACTATGTAACCATTGACCCTGCTTACGCGGAGGACCGGAACAAAATAGCTATTGTTGCTACAGCCATCACCATCGATATGGTGTTGAAGGAAAGCAAATAGTACGGCTGGCTCCGGGTGGGCTGGTACCGAAATCAGCTATAACGCAAGGATAGCCGGTATAAAACACTGGAAAAGGGCTCTCAGGAGCCCTTTTTCTATTAACTCCCTGGTGGAATGCAGGTTACGAGGCTCAGAAAGAGGAAGGAGGGAAGTCCGGCTGCCCTATTAGGACCTGACGAAAATCATATGCTTATATCCTTTTTGGGGAATTGTTAGCTAGGAGAATTCAGCCGTAAGGTTAACTTTGCGACTAAACCTTTTTCATATATGGAGCGCAAACAGGAAGTCTTACAGGACGTCGTCATCAAGTTCGCCGGTGACAGTGGTGATGGTATGCAGTTAACCGGTACACAGTTCACCAACAACACGGCCCTCCTGGGTGCCGACGTGTCTACGTTCCCTGATTTCCCCGCCGAAATCCGTGCCCCGCAGGGTACCATCCCCGGGGTGAGCGGCTACCAGCTTCGCTTCTCCAGCGACAGCATTTATACCCCGGGCGACCAGTGGGATGTGCTGGTGGCGATGAATGCCGCTGCACTGAAGACCAACATGAAGAACCTGAAAAGAGGTGGAAAGATCATCGTGAACATCGATGGCTTCGATATAAAGAACCTGCGCCTGGCCAACTACCCCGATGGCGTCAACCCCCTGGAAGACGACTCGCTGCAAGGCTACGAGGTAATCCGCATGGACATCACCAAGATGACGCGGGAGGCCCTGAAAGACTACCAGATGGGGGTCAAGGAAAAGGACAGGGCTAAGAACATGTTCGTGCTCGGCTTCCTCTACTGGATGTATGGCCGCGACATGGGTAATACCGAGAAGTTCCTGCAGGATAAGTTCGGCAAGAAGCCAGAGATCCTGGAGAGCAACCTCAAAGCCCTGCGTGCCGGCTACAACTATGGTGATACCACCGAGACCTTCACCACCCAGTATAAGGTGGAGAAGTCGAAGATCGAACCGGGCACCTACCGCTCGGTGATGGGTAACCAGGCTGTGGCCTACGGGCTGCTGGCGGCTTCGGTAAAAAGCGGCCTGCCGATGTTCCTGGGCACGTATCCCATCACGCCGGCTTCCGATATCCTGCACGATCTGAGCAAGTATAAGAACTTTGGCGTGCGCACCTTCCAGGCCGAAGATGAAATCGCCGGTATCACTTCCGCCATCGGTGCGGCCTACGGTGGCCACCTGGCCGTGACCACTACGTCGGGTCCCGGTATGGCGCTGAAGACCGAAGCCATGGGCCTGGCTATGATGCTGGAGATCCCCCTGGTAATCATAAACATACAGCGTGGCGGTCCTTCTACCGGTCTGCCGACCAAAACCGAGCAGAGCGACCTGATGCAGGCTTACTTTGGTCGCAACGGCGAAGCTCCCATGCCCATTATATCAGCCTCTACGCCTTCGGATTGTTTCGAAGCCGTATTCGAGGCTGCCCGCATCGCCGTGCAGCACATGACGCCGGTGATCTTCCTCAGCGACGGCTACATTGCCAATGGTGCCGAACCCTGGAAGTTCCCCAAAACCGAAGACCTGCCGCCGATACACGTGAAGTTCAAGACCGAGCTGGGTGACAACGAGATCAAGTACCAGCCCTACCTGCGCGACGAAAACCTCGTGCGCCCCTGGGCCGTACCAGGCACTCCAGGCCTGGAGCACCGCATCGGCGGGCTGGAAAAAGAGAATATCACCGGCAACATCTCCTATGACCCGGAGAACCACCAGCTGATGGTAAAGATCCGCCAGGAGAAGGTGGACAAGATCGCCAACTCAATCCCCGAGCAGGAGATCGATAACGGTCCTGCAAAAGGCAAGGTGCTGGTGCTGGGCTGGGGTTCCACCTATGGGGTGATCAAGACCGCAGTGAGCCAGTTGCTGGCCGAGGGGCACGAAGTGGCGCATGCCCACCTGCGTTACCTGCGTCCTTTCCCCCGCAACCTGGGTGAGATCCTGCGCAATTACGACACCGTGCTGATCCCCGAGATTAACAACGGTCAGCTGGTAAAGGTCATCCGCGACCAGTTCCTCGTAGATGCCAGGGCCTACAACAAGATCATGGGTGTTCCCATCACCCGCGCCGAGTTGCTCGAAGAGATCAAAAAGTACCTGTAACCACAAGTACCTAAATAACCAAGGCCCTGTTTCCTCAACAGGGCCTTTTCTTTTATATGTGAAGATTATAAATCAACGTTCTCAATTTCCTTTTTCTTTTCCTAATTCCCAATCCCTAAACCCTACTCCCTCCTTCACCCTCAGCTTTCCGCAAAGTAAGACGCTATGCCAAAGGCCAGCACCGACAATACAATGCCGTACATAAAGATCGTGTAGGAAATACGCAGGAAGCGGTACTTGCGCGCGAGCACTACGCCCAGGAAGTAGATGTCCTTGATCATGCTGCCGTAGATATAGTCGCGGTCCTTGAGCAATTCGTTCATCGCCCAGTTGTATTCCTCCAGGTCCATCTTGTGGAAGTTTCCAAAGAACAGCAGGTTGGTTTTTTTGCCGCGGATGTCGTCTTCGGTGAAC
>DASWYM010000173.1:0-5028 GCA_036404975.1 Chitinophagaceae bacterium | reverse complement strand
CAAGCTGCCGGGATAAAACCCGCTGCACCACCAACCCGGTCCGCTGGTTTCCAGCTGGTCCTTGCTGCTATGATAGGTTTTGGGAAAACGGTCCGGGGGCAGCTTTGTCATCAGCACCCGGTATTGTGCGGCACCATCCGCAAAGTTCTTCTCTATCGTATTCAAAAGAGCAGGATCCTGCTTCAGGACACTTTTCTTCGAGGCACTACAGGCTGCCAGTAAGAAAATCACGGTACACACTACAAAACGCGTAATAAAGTTCTTCATGATGCTATTTGATTTAATGCAATGATTGGGGGCATTTCCTTAACAGGACTCGTTCCGGCCCTCTAATCAACCAGGGGCAGGTGCGTAACCCTTCGTTTATTTTATTGCTAGTTGGCGATTAAGCACATAGGTTTTTCCCGGCTGCGTATTCCATTCCACTACTTTGTCCTTATAGCGCAGGGTGCAGGGTCCACCCAGCTTCGACAGCACCTTCACTTCCTCCAGTTCACCGTCCCTCCAATCCAGCGACACGTCAAAGCCACCACGCGCCACCAAACCCTGTACGGAGCCGGTACGCCACTGCGCCGGCAGGGCCGGTAACAACTCCGCCTCACCGGCGTGGCTTTGCAGGAGCATCTCGGTGATGCCTGCCACAGCGCCAAAGTTGCCGTCGATCTGGAAAGGAGGATGGTTGTCAAACAGGTTAGGCAAAGTGGACTTCTGCAACAAGGCCACCAGGTTGTTATAGGCAGCCCCTCCATCGTGGAGGCGGGCAAAGAAGTTGATGATCCAGGCCCTGCTCCACCCCGTATGTCCTCCCCCATGCGCCAGCCGGTAGTCTATGGTCTTACGGGCCGCTTCCAGCAGGAGGGGTGTATTTCTTGATATCTCCTTTCCCGGGTACAATCCAAAAAGGTGCGAAATATGGCGGTGTCCCGGCTCTGGCTCTTCAAACTCCTCCACCCACTCCATGATCCGCCCATCGCTGCCCACCTGGGTAGGTGCCAACCGGTCCAATACCCGGGCCAGCTCTTTTTGCAGCCGTGCGTCCACGCCCAGTACTTTGGCTGCCTGTATCGTATTGGACAGCAGGTCGCGAATGATCATGTGGTCCATCGTAGGTCCCATCACCACGGTAGCGACTTTACCATCTTTGGTCCTGAACGTATTCTCCGGTGATATGGAAGGTCCCGATACCAGTTTGCCCGTTACAGGATTCACTACTAACCAGGCGGTGCAGAATTCGGCCGCTTCCTTCATGGCCGGGTAGCCCTGCTTCGCCAGGAACGCCTTATCACCGGTGAACAGGTAATGCTCCCACAGGTGCTGCACGCTCCACGCCAGACCCATCGGCCACATGGCCCACTGCGTCTCTCCGTAGGTTTCGGTATAGTGCCACGCATCGGTACTGAAATGAGCCACGGTACCCTTCAGGCCGTACATATCCCTCGCCGTCTTCCGCCCGTCCCGCCTCAGGTCATGTATGAAGTCGAGAAAGGGCTGGTGCATTTCCGGGAGGTTGGTGATCTCCGCCGGCCAGTAATTCATCTGGATGTTGATATTGATATGATAATCAGCACTCCACGGTGGCGTCAGTCCATCGGCCCACAGCCCCTGCAGGTTGGCCGGCAGGCGACTACCCGGACGAGAAGAGCTGATGAGCAGGTACCGCCCAAACTGGTAATACAACGCCACCAGTTGCGGATCGGTATACCCTCCCTGCACGGCAGCCAGGCGGGCATCGGTGGGAAAGTACACGGCATCCGTTTTCCCCAGGTCCAGCGACACCCGTTTGAAGTATTGCTGGTAATCCTTTATGTGCTCCTTCTTTAGATTTTTGTACGACTTTGCAGCAGCAGCTTCCAGGTACCTGGCAGAAACAAGGCCTGGGTCTTCTCCCGAATAATCCGTAGCCCCCGTCAGCACCAGGGTCACGGCGTCAGCCTTCTCCACGCGGAGTGCACCTTCCTTTGGAACGAGCGTTCCACCTGCGGCCAGCACCTTCACACGGGCCACCAGCTTTATCCCGTTTCCGTCGTTGACGTGCTCACTCATCACTACCTCGTTCCCGTCAATGCGCACCTGCGCTTTACCGCTCGGGCGGGAGAGCAAAAGATCAAAGCTTATAGCCCCTTTCTTATCCGCCGTTAGCCGCACCACCAGCGCCTGTGCGGGGGCACTGGTAAACACCTCGCGTGCGTACTGCGTATGGTGCTGTCGATAACGCACCCGGGCTACAGCCGTCTGCAGATCCAGTTCCCTCCGGTAATCAGAGATGGCTCCTTCCGCACCGGCAAACTTCAATTCCAGGTCGCCCAGGGTCTGGTAAGTGCTCCACACCTTCTTATCCCCCATCATCGTTTCCTGTGCCAGCTGCTGGGCCTCGGCATACCTGCTGGCAAAAAGGAGCTTCCGCACCTGCGGCAGGGCCGCCTTCGCTTTCGGATTGACAAAGTCGGCATCCCTTCCTGTCCACACACTCTTTTCATTGAGCTGCAGCCGTTCACTGCTCACTCCTCCAAACACCATGGCTCCCAACGTGCCGTTGCCGACAGGAAGGGCCTCGTTCCAGTTCCCCGCCGGGTGCACATACCAAAGCTTGAGCAGGTTCGTGTCGTTACCTCCCTGGGCAGCTGCCGGCAGATGCAGAACCACTGCTGCCAGGAAAACACAAAAACTCCGGGCGACATGCCCGGTCCTGTTGGTAAAAAAGTTTCCATTCATACGGTTTACAATTTACGGATCCTGCATCGCGTCACCCTACTGTAAATAAGTTCACTTTTTCGACCCCCTACTTTTCAACCACCATATACACCACCGAGCGGGGCGGCAAATTGATCCTCACCCCACCCGCAGTTTTGGTGGCAAAGGCTTTCAGGGAAGCATAGTTCGCCGGCCCGCCCGACACGCCGGCAGGTCCCTGCCCGTTGACGTACACTTTGCGGGAAAACTCCCCGTTGTCCGTGCCGCCGGTCAGCAGGTACCAGTAGTAGCGCTCACCGGGACGGAAGTTCTGGAACTCCACCACCGCCGGCAGCGTCGCCGCCGCTTTGTTAACGATCGTCACGCCCACCTGCCCCGAAGTGAAGGAGGACGCATAAGCTGCCACGTTGGGGTTATTATTCGCCACCGTGGCCGGCACCGCCCGGTCACCCAGGAACTTCTGGAAATAATACAGGTGGTAGAATACCGGTCGCGGGTTCCATTTCGGGGCACCCGGCTCGTCACCGGCGTTGAACGTACCATGGTCATTACCCCCATCCCAGCCGTTGGCCAGGTTCCAGCGCGCCGCCATGCCGTACCTGTTCTTTAGCAACTCGCCCAGCACCATCACCGCGTGCATACCGTTGATGTGCGACACCATCTGCTGGCTGCCCGTGGCAAAGATGTTCCACTCGGTCATCGCCAGGGGCTTTACCGTTAGGCCTGCCCCCTGCACCGCCTGCGTTGTATAGTCCATGATACTTTTGGTCACCGTAGCGGCCGTGGACAGCACATCGGCCGCCGTGGAGTTGGTATTATAAGGCGTATAGTAACTGTGCACGATGTAATAGTCCGGTGCAGTGGCTGACTCTTTCAGCACGCCGCTGTTCCAGCCTTTATCGGTGGCGTTCTGCCACGACTCGGCCGGCTTCTCCAGCAGCTGGGCACCAATAAAGATCGTATGGCCGATCTCGCGGGCCGCCTTGCGCATCGAGTCGGCAAATACCTTGAAGTGGGTTCCGTACAGCGCTCCCGTCACCACGGCCGGCTGCCCGTCCCTGTTGTTCCGCGTATCGATGCGGAAGCCCGCCTGCCACTCGCCGTTGCTCTCATTGCCGATCTCCCAGTAGCGCGTGCGTCCCTTGTCATAGCGCACCCAGTCGGCCGCCAGGTGGGCCGCATCGGCCACGGGGTCCGCACCCATACCATATCGCGCATAGCCGTAGTTGATGGTGATCATCCCCGTATTGCCCGTCTGAAGCAGCATCGCGTAATAGTTATCCAGCGAGAGCGTCCAGCTGTCGTTGTTGCGGCCATACCAATAGCCCGCCTTTTCCGCTACCCCCGCGGCATTGAGCAGCGAGTCGGGTGCGTAGGGAGGCTTCACCCCTGGCTGTCCATTCCAGAAATAAACGGAACTCAGGTTCCCGCCGGGGAAGCGCAGCACGTGCGGATCGAGGGCCCGTATATGACCCAGCAAAGCGGGTTCACCCACCATCTGCCCCATATACGGATTGGTATTGTTGCCAAAGAGCGTCCCGGGCACTTTGGTGATGATGGCACTGGGGTTGACCGTGATTTTCGTGCCCCCCTGGTCCGGCACCACCGTGTCGGTGTATACGGGCACGCTGAAGCTTTTCCCCTGCCAGCCGTCGAGGAAAAAGCCGGTGGTGGACGCCACCGGCGGCTCCACGGGCGGCTCGATCACTATTCCTGTCGTATCCACCGTCGGCGTGGGCACCGGCGCCGGCTCCTTCTTTTTGGTACACGACAGCAGTAGCACCGTACCCAATAAACAGCTGGTCATTATCGGTTTCATAATATAGACATTTATACCATTCTCAATTGGCTTTCCCGTACATTCAACTTGTAAACCTTTGTAGCTTTTATCTTTTGCCTTAACCTTTAAACTTTAAACCTTCAAAGTTTTACCGTCACCCTCTTCCCCTCGTAGCTCACTTCCTTCTCCCACGTCGCTCCCTCCAGGGGCTTTGCACCCGAGGGCGTGATCCACACCACGCGTATCGTGCGCCTAGGGATCATCTGCGGGAAAGAGCCCTTGCGCTCACCGATGGTCAGCGCCTTCGTGCTTTCGTTATAGGCGAAAGGAATAACCGAGTAAGCACCCTTCTCATAATCGTAGGTAGTGCCGCCGTCTTCATACAGGCTGAAGCTGGTGTTGCGGCCGGTATACACGTATAGCGTCAGCGTATCCGCCGGCTTTTCATCGGTGTACTGTAGGTCGGGACCGAACGGAATGATCGAGCCCTCTTTTACGAACAGGGGCATCTTCTCATAGGGCGCGTCGGCTTTCACCTTCTGCCCACCCTCGAAACG
>DASWYM010000172.1:0-2859 GCA_036404975.1 Chitinophagaceae bacterium | reverse complement strand
ATGCTATTGAGAACGATATTATGGAGCTGAAACGCGAGGTGGTGGACAAGTTTGCCGGAGAAGGGATCACCAAGTTTATCCTGATCGCCGAGAACGTACTCAACTTTCACAGCGGCGATAAGGACTACTACCAGGAGTGGTACGAAGAGGTGAGCGATGAAGAGGGATGGATCGTCAGCCTGAATATGCCGGAAGCCACGCAATACGACTTCCGCAAAGCTAAGTTGAACCGTTTTATTGAACTGATGGAGCTGCCGAATTGGAGGGTATACAAACCCATTCACCTGTTCCGCAAGATCGATGACGAGCTAAGTAAAAGATTATCATACTGATTCTCGTCATAGGCATAAACTTTTGTTATTATTATTTAGCTATCGGAGCGTACCTTAGCGCCAAATTTTTTTTCACTCCTCGCTGATAGCTTATGAAATGGTCGTACTTCTTTACATCCGCTGTAGGTAGAAAACTAGTAATGGCTTTGACGGGTATTTTTCTGATCACCTTCCTGATCATACACGTCGGCTTGAACTCCACTATCTTTTATGATCTTCCCCTTTTTGATGCCAATGACAATGGGTCCATGTTCAACCGGGCAGCCCACTTCATGGGGGCATCCATGGTGATTCGCATTCTTGAAATCGGCCTGTTTGCCGGATTTATCCTCCACATCGTGCAGGGCTACGCTGTAGAAGCCAAAAACAGGAGCCGGCGCAAGCTGGATTACAAGGTTGACCTTGGCAACAGGGGCAGCAAATGGTATAGCCGCAGCATGGCCATACTGGGTTCATTAATCCTGATCTTCCTGGTGGTGCACATCGCTCACTTCTGGGTACCTGCCCGCATTACCCACAACCTGGAGCCGGTAACCTATGGCTTTACCGAAACACACAATTCCTATTTGAGAATGTACGAAGTGTTTCAAAACCCATTGGTGGTAATCCTGTACCTCGCAGGGGTGCTGGCCCTTACTTTTCACCTGTTCCATGGCTTTCACAGCGCCTTCCGCTCCCTGGGCGTGCACAACCGCAAGTACTTATCAATGCTGGAAAACCTGGGCTACTGGTTCACGATCATCGTGTGCATCCTGTTCGCCCTGATGCCCATCAGTATGTATTTTGACTGGGTAACTCCCTTCAACTAATAGGGGAACTGATTGTTATTTAAGAGGCAACTCTATTTATAAAAAAATGAATTAACTACCCATATGTTAGATTCCAAAATCCCGGCAGGAACATTAGAGAAAAAGTGGGAAGACTATAAAGGACATGTGAAGCTGGTGAACCCTGCTAACAAAAGAAATTTAGAGATCATTGTTGTTGGTACCGGACTGGCAGGCGCTTCGGCAGCCGCCGCCCTGGGAGAACTGGGCTATAAAGTTAAGGCCTTCTGCTTCCAGGATTCCCCCCGGCGCGCACACTCCATTGCCGCGCAGGGAGGTATCAATGCTGCCAAGAACTATCAAAATGACGGAGACTCTGTGTTCCGTCTTTTTTATGATACCATCAAAGGGGGCGACTACCGCGCCCGCGAGGCCAACGTACACCGCCTCTCGGAAGTGAGCGGCAACATTATCGACCAGTGCGTGGCACAGGGTGTTCCCTTTGCCCGCGAATACGGAGGCCTGTTGAGCAACCGTTCCTTTGGTGGCACACAGGTTCAGCGTACCTTCTACGCAGCCGGCCAGACCGGTCAGCAGCTGCTCATCGGTGCCTACCAGGCCCTGGAGCGCCAGGTAGCACTGGGTAACGTGCAGATGTACACCCGCCACGAAATGCTGGAAGTGGTGCTCATCGACGGCAAGGCCCGGGGTATCATTGCCCGCGACCTGGTGAGCGGTGCTCTGGAACGCCACTTTGGACACGCCGTGCTGCTGTGTAGCGGTGGCTATGGCAACGTGTTCTACCTGTCCACCAACGCCATGGGCAGCAATACCACCGCCATCTGGAAAGCCCACCGCAAAGGTGCCCTGTTTGGAAATCCCTGCTTTACACAGATCCACCCCACCTGTATCCCGGTGACCGGCGAGCACCAGTCTAAGCTGACGCTGATGTCGGAGTCGCTGCGGAACGACGGACGTATCTGGGTGCCCAAAAAGCAGAACGATACCCGCCGCCCCAACGACATCCCGGAAGACGAAAGAGACTATTACCTCGAAAGAAGATATCCCGCCTTTGGTAACCTGGTGCCCCGTGACGTGGCTTCCCGCGCTGCCAAGGAAAGATGCGATGCCGGCTACGGCGTTGGTACTTCGCGGCAGGCCGTTTACCTGGATTATGCCGCTGCCATTCAGCGCTATGGAAAAATTGAAGCGACCAAGCGTGGCCTGTCCAATGCGGATGCGGCCACCATCATCACGCTGGGTAAGGAAGTGGTGAAAGAGAAGTACGGCAACCTGTTTGATATGTATGAGAAAATCACGGGCGAAAACCCCTACGAAATTCCCATGCGTATCTACCCGGCCGTGCACTATACCATGGGGGGCCTGTGGGTCGACTACGAGCTGATGACCACCATCCCCGGCCTATATGCCCTGGGCGAGTGCAACTTCTCCGACCACGGCGCCAACCGCCTGGGTGCTTCGGCCCTCATGCAGGGGCTGGCCGACGGCTACTTTGTCATTCCGTATACGATCGGTAACTACCTGGCCGACGATATCCGCACGAAGTCGATTCCTACCGATCACCCCGCTTTCGAAGAAGCCGAACGCAGCGTGCGCGAGCGCATCGAAAAGCTGATGTCGATCAAGGGCACGCAGACCGTGGAGAGCATGCACAAGCGCCTGGGAAAGATCATGTGGGACAAGTGCGGTATGGCACGTAATGCCCAGGGCCTGCAGGAAGCCATCCAGGAGATCCGCCA
>DASWYM010000171.1:0-3909 GCA_036404975.1 Chitinophagaceae bacterium | reverse complement strand
TAATTGCCGAAAGGCTTCGAAAAGGTGATCAGATGCTTTTGCAGGAGTTAAAAGCAGAAGTCACCGACCAGCAAAGAATGCTCACCGGCTTTCAACATAAACTACATTTATAACTATCACTTTCGCTTGCGTACAGCGTATAGCGTAAAGCGTACAGCAAAACACTAAAATATGTATCAGACCCTGCTTACTTCCCTTGAGAATGGAATATTTACCATCACCATCAATCGTCCCGACAAACTCAATGCACTGAACCGCCAGGTAATGGCTGATCTCGATACAGTGCTTGATGAAGTGGAAAGCAACGCCGACATTAAAGCCGTTATCATCACCGGCGCGGGTGCCAAGGGCTTTGTGGCCGGGGCGGATATCAGCGAGTTTGTAGGCCTGAGCGTGGATGAGGGAAAGGCGCTTGCCAAAAAGGGACAGGACATCTTCTTCAAGATCGAGAACTGCAGCAAGCCCGTGGTAGCAGCTGTCAACGGCTTTGCGCTTGGCGGGGGCTGCGAGCTCGCCATGGCGTGTCATTTCCGCATAGCCTCAGAGAACGCAAAGTTCGGCCAGCCCGAAGTGAACCTGGGACTGATTCCCGGCTATGGCGGCACCCAGCGCCTGGTGCAGCTGGTAGGAAAAGGCCGCGCCCTCGAGCTGATCATGACCGGTAACATGGTGGATGCGCCGTCGGCCCTGCAGATGGGACTCGTCAACCATGTGGTTCCCGCCGAAGAATTATTGAACAAGACCCGCAGCATCCTGGAAGTAATTACCACCAAGGCACCCCTCGCCATCAGGCACAGCATCCGTGCGGCCAACGCGGTGTTCGACCCGGCTCAAAAAGGCTATGAAGTAGAAGTGGAAGCCTTTGGCAACTGCTTCGGCACCGAAGACATGAAAGAAGGCACCAGTGCTTTCCTCGAGAAGCGCAAGGCGGCTTTCCAGGGACGCTAAGGACGTGAGACGTGAAAGGTGAGACGGGAGACGGAAAGCTGTACGCTTCACGCTATATGCGGTACGCGGAATATTATTGGTAATGCGTTATTGATTATTGGTCCTCCACTGAAATGAGTTTCCTTACAAGAGGTCCAAATGAATACAACAATGTATCCTCAGGTATTTATAAAGTAATTACTGTGGAGAATAAAGAAACAATAGAAGATAATTATAAGAGAGCAGTTGCAGGATTGAATGCTATTGTCCTAAATGATAAAGACTTATGGTATAGTTATATTATCAATCTGCCTACTCATCTTCAAGTTACCTATACCATTATTGTTTTTCATCAACAAGTTTTTAATGGAGGTTTGCACCAATATTTCTTTAACTCCTATGGTCAGTTTGCTTATCTGACACTTGACCATTTAAGGCTGATAAAAGCATGGACAACGGCTGATATTTTATGTAGAGCACTAAAGAAAGTCAATATTGAGGGATACAGTCTTTATGAATTTAGAGATAGGGTTTATAACAGGCAACTTGATAGAATAGTTAATTTTGAGGTGATTTTAGGAGATTCTTTAAATCGTTTGGACAGTGAATACGATTCATTGAATGAAAATGTCGAGCAGTTACTCCTAGAGTATCTAAACAACACTTGTAAGTAGGACAAGAGCGTCGCTCCAACTAGAACCCACTACGTTCGGGGACCCTGCTCGCAGCTCGCAGCTAATAGCTCGCAGCTTCTCTCCCGTTTCACGTGCTCACTGGTCGTTCTGCGGGAAGATGCGGATGCACTTTACAAAGCGGCTCAGGTAGTAGTCGTTCAACGTGGTTACCGTCACGCTATAAGCCTTGCCCGAGGTGGAGTGGATGAACTCCAGCTTTCCCCCATTATTTGAGGTGATCAGTCCCATGTGGCCCACGAACCGCTCGGTGCTGTCGGTGCCGGTAAACAGGATGATATCCCCGCGTTTGGCCTGCTCTTTTGGAATGTATTTGCCCACGTCGGTAAAGTCGATGGAGGAGCGGGGCACTTTGATGCTGAAGTGGTTGAATACGTACGTAATAAAGCCCGAACAATCGAAACCCACTTTAGGATCGGTGGACGCATACTTATAAGGCACACCTTTGAGGGTTTCGGCAAACGCCATCAGCTGTTCGGGGGTGGTGGATCCGGTATTGATCAATTCACCCGGGGGCACGGCCGTCGTGTCCCGGTTGGCGGTGCGGTCCACCAGGGAGCTATCGGGTAGGTTAGGTACGCTGTCGGTAAGTACCAGCGAATCCTTGGCCATTAGCGTGTCGCTGGTGGACAGTGTATCCACAAGGCCCTCGTCGCTGGAGGGTACCTGCCAATTGCAGGCTCCCACGGCGAAAAGCCCCACTATTCCAATGATTGTTCCCCTGAGCTTCATAGAAGTAGTCAATCGAAAACAGTACCAATATCAGCTTTTTTCGCCGCCGCCGTTGCCTATCTTTGGGCACCTAAAAAAACTGATCATGAACTACCGGATAGAAAAAGATACCATGGGGGAAGTGCAGGTGCCTGCCGAAGCCCTGTACGGTGCTCAGACTCAACGCAGTATAGAAAACTTTAAAATTGCACAGGACATCAACCGCATGCCCCGCGAGATCATACGGGCCTTTGCCTACCTAAAAAAGGCAGCGGCGATCACCAACTTTGAAGCCGGCGTGCTGCCAAAGGAAAAGCTGGACCTGATATCCCGCGTGTGCGATGAGATCCTCGAGGGCAAGCTTGATGAGTACTTCCCGCTGGTAGTCTGGCAAACCGGTAGCGGCACCCAAAGCAACATGAACGTCAACGAGGTGGTCGCCTACCGCGCCCACGTGCTCAACGGAGGTAGCCTGGGTGACAAAGAAAAAGTATTGCACCCCAACGACGATGTGAACAAGTCGCAGTCGTCCAACGATACCTTCCCCACCGCCATGCACATTGCGGCCTATAAAGTGCTGGTGGAGAATACCATCCCCGGCATCGAGAAGCTGCGCAACACGCTGGCCCAGAAAAGCAAGGAGTTCATGAACGTGGTGAAGATCGGCCGTACCCACTTTATGGACGCCACCCCGCTCACCGTGGGACAGGAGTTCAGTGGTTATGTATCGCAGCTCGATCACGGCCTGCGCGCGATCAAAAATACGCTGGCCCACCTCTCCGAACTCGCCCTGGGCGGCACGGCGGTAGGTACCGGTATCAATACCCCGGAGGGTTACTCCGAGAACGTGGCGAAGCACATTGCCCAGCTCACCGGCTTGCCCTTTGTGACCGCCGAGAACAAATTCGAGGCCCTGGCGGCTCACGATGCTATCGTGGAAGCCCATGGCGCCCTGAAGACGGTGGCTGCCTCGCTGATGAAGATCGCCAACGACATCCGCATGCTCTCCTCCGGGCCCCGCTCCGGAATTGGTGAGCTCTTCATCCCCGACAACGAGCCCGGTTCTTCCATCATGCCCGGCAAGGTGAACCCCACGCAGTGCGAGGCACTGACCATGATCGCCGCCCAGGTAATGGGTAACGACGTGGCGATCAACATCGGCGGCTCTATGGGCCACTTCGAGCTGAACGTATTCAAGCCCATGATGATCTACAACTTCCTGCACAGTGCCCGCCTCATCGGCGAGGGTTGTGTGAGCTTCAACGACAAGTGCGCCGTAGGCATCGAGCCCATCGAAGCCAACATCCGCAAGCACGTCGAGAACTCGCTGATGCTGGTGACCTCGCTGAATACAAAGATCGGCTACTACAAAGCCGCCGAGATCGCGCAGAAGGCCCACAAGGAAGGCACCACACTGAAGGAAATGGCTGTGAAGCTGGGCTACGTCACTCCCGAAGAGTTCGACCAGTGGGTAGTGCCGGCCAATATGGTGGGGAAGATCTAATGTCAGGACCCGGATTTGGGGAGATTTATAGGATTAGCGGGAGAAGAGAACCCTTCTATAGATTTAAAAGACCTT
>DASWYM010000170.1:0-10591 GCA_036404975.1 Chitinophagaceae bacterium | reverse complement strand
CAGCAGTTCGTCGTTGATCTCTTCCACCAGTTGGTAGATCTCCTTAAGCTCCGGGTGACGGCCACCGTGCACGCGGCTTACCTTCAAGGCATAGGCTCTCAGTCCCGGCAGGCTCTCGCGCACATAGGAATGGTGATTGTTGACAATATAATCGGCCAGGAAATCAAGTGCCCAGTCATCATAAGCCACTTGCCGGCTACCCGACTGCTTTTCGGCATCGCGAAGCTCCTGCTCTACGCGGGTAGCATCAAGGCCTTTTTCGGCACAGGCTTCCCGCACGGTCTTTTTACCGCCGCAGCAAAAGTCCAGGCCGTATTTCTTAAAGATGGCGGCTTTGCGCAAGTCCTTTACGGCAATCTGCCCCATGGTCTCACCGGCCTCATCGCTGTTCTTTTTGGAGATGCGCACCTTCCACCACTGGGGCCCTTTTTCGGTGTACTCCCAATGGAAGGTATCGCCCCTTTCTGCCAGCAACTGGTAGTACAGCGGCTTGGGATCATGGTCGTTGTGCAGCACCAGGGTTTCGCCCCCTGCCAGGGCATCGAACCGGCGGAAAATGGTGGGGTGTTTTTCCTTAGGCTCATATTGGGTTACATCCAGTATCAATTCTTCTTGTGTGTGCATGTTTTTAGGCGTTTAATGGTTTGAAGACAGGGCAAAGATACCCCTAAATTCATAATAAAAGTATTATAATACTTTTTTACCGTATTCTGACAATGCTCACCTCTCCGGGCGATTTTTACATTGGCCCAAATCTGAAAGCTACCGGGCTCGTAACCAATCGCCTTCCCACCCAATTCTACCGTTACAGCATCGCGCTATACGCCTATCCAAAAGATACGCTGAACCGTACCTGAACCGTACCTGAACCGCTCCTGAACCGCTCCTGAACCGTATCTGAACCGCTGCTATAAGGGGCGGTTCAGATACGGAATAGATAAGGAACAGATAAGGTACCAATAAGGCGCAGAGTGCCCTTGGTCCGGCAGAAAGCAGCTTGTTGAATGTCCGTTTCCCTTAAGGGGAGGACGTGCATGCCGGCACCGGGTAGCCCAGGCAGCCCTTAAATCATTGCTTCTGGACAAATCAAGACCGGCTGCCTGGGCTCAGGGGTATATGATATAAGGAGAACGTTTATGGCAGGTAACTTTCGTTTACTAATTAATGAATTAATCCATTAGCCAATTGAGCCAATGCCTTACTGAGTTAATGACCGCCTTTTCAACTTCCAGTTAACAGCTGCCGGCTGACAGCTCTATAGAAAAGAAAAACCCCCACCGGAAACGATGGGGGAACAACTAAAAACACAAGCCTTCTATCGGCTGTTTCATTGGAACAGACATTAATCCGGCTTCTTGCCGTCTAAAAAGCTATTGATCGTGGAAATATGGGCGCTGTTGCCACCGTCGGATTTAACGGTGTAGTTGCTGTAGAAGTTTTCAACACTGGCCGTGTTGTTGTATAATTCCATATTGCGACGGATGTACGCAGGTACAGATTCAAACTCATTGTTCGGGTCGGCTGCGTTTATGTTAAACGAAAGGTTGCGCAATTTTTGCAGGCGCTCAGCTGCCCTACGCTTTTCTTCCTCTGCCACGTCCTGCACGGCAGGGGCATTGGCTTGAGGGTGTTTAGGTTGGTGAGCCTGGTGGACACTTTGCACATCCGTCGCTGGAATGTCATTCCTTATCACCATTTGCATGTCGAGGATTTCCTCGTCCCCGATCTTTGCAGGTGGTGGGGGAACCGGTTCTTCTGCAGGTCTGGAAGTAGATACTTCCGGTTTGGAGTCTGCATAAATATTGGATGGTCTGGCCAGATAACCTCCCGACACTGCAGATGGCGGGAAAGAGTTATGATGATTTGATGATGGATTATTGGGAGTGCTACCTAGTATATTGTTCCGTAGCGCCTCAAATTTATCATTTAATTGCTGTTTTTTTAACTCCAGCTCCTTTTTTTCTTTTTCAAGCTCGCTTTCCTCGTCTTTCAGGTTCAACTGCAGGTGCAGGGGCTCGTTAGTAGGAGCCGGTTCTGGTTGTTCAGCAGGAGCATGGAACATGAACGAAAAATCCAGCTGGGCATCTTCAGCCTTGGGCATGGGGGTTTCGTCCACCAGCTTGGGTGCCAGGGGGTCTACCTCGGGAGCCTTCGTCTGGGGCTTAGGCTTCTGGTTTTCGTTTCCCAGGGTCATCAGGATACGCTCCTCCGACTGGGGCTGTGCCTTCGGAGTCTCTTTGCGGGTGAAGGGATCTTTATGCTCAAAACCCGTTGCGATCAGCGTAATGCCTATTTGGTTGCCCAGCGAATTGTCGTAACCCAGACCCAGGATCACATCAGTATGTTCTCCTGCCTGGCTCAGGAGGTAGTTCTGGATGATATCCACTTCGTCCATGGTAAACTCGTGCTCCCCCTCTGCGGAGTTAATATTGATCAGGATCCACTTGGCGCCGCGAATATCGTTGTCGTTGAGGAGCGGCGAGTTCAGGGCCTCTTCGATGGCGCGCTGGGCACGGCCTTCACCTTCCGCCTGGGCGTTACCCAGTATAGCCACCCCGCCATTCTTCATCACGGTGCACACGTCGGCAAAGTCGACGTTGATCTGGCCGGTACTGTTGATCACATCGGTAATGCACTTGGCAGCGGTAGCCAGCACGTTGTCGGCCTTGGCGAACGCTTCGCGCATCTTCAGGTTGCCAAACTGGTGCCGTAGCTTGTCGTTGGAGATCACCAGCAGGGTGTCAACATATTGCTTCAGCACCTTGATACCTTCTTCAGCCTGCAGCTGGCGCTTCCGGCCTTCGTAGGCAAACGGCGTGGTTACAATACCCACAGTCAGCACACCGAGGTCTTTACATATCTTGGCAATGATGGGGGCACCACCGGTGCCGGTACCACCGCCCATACCGGCGGTTACGAATGCCATCTTGGTATTCACTTCCAGGATGCGCTTGATCTCTTCGAGGGATTCCTCGGTAGCCTGGCGGCCGATCTCGGGATTGGCGCCGGCTCCCAGGCCCTGCGTCAGGTGGGGTCCGAGTTGAACTTTGTTGGGCACCTGGCTCTGGGCTATTGCCTGGGCATCAGTGTTACAAATGATGAAGTTTACGCCTTCTATATCACAACTATGCATGTGGTTGACGGCGTTGCTGCCGCCGCCGCCAATGCCGATCACTTTGATGATGGATGATTTTTCTTTGGGGAGATCGAAATGAATCATAAGAATCTGGTTTGTGCTGCACCGTCTCCGGATACGGCCATTAATAATTTAAGTAGTTGAACGATGATTGCTTTTTGCGAACGGCAGGTTGTGCGGGAATGACTCTAACGCAAATACTGCCCTTTCATTGTCCTTACAGTTGATGATCTTCTTCTTCTTTGAAAATTTCTATCAGGCTTGTTTTGAACTTACCCCAAAAGCCCGACATACCCTTACGTCTTCCTGTTTCAGGAGTCTCTTCGGGGACTTCGCTTTCAAGGGGTTCTTCCAAAGCCTTTTGCAAGCCTTCGGGCACTTCCACTTTGCGGTAATCGTGTGCGAACTGCTTGCGGTTGTGCTCATAATCATCATAGCCTTTCAGGATCAGTCCCAGACAGGTAGAGTACGTAGGCCTGGCCAGTTCGTCGATATGGCCGGGAGCCAGGTGCTCGGTAGGCAGCCCCACACGCGCATTTAAGCCAGTTACATATTCGGTCAACTGGATGAGGTGCTTTAATTGGGAACCGCCTCCTGTCAGGATAATACCACCATTCAGCATTTTATTATCCAAACCAACTTGTTTCAAATGATAGGTCACGAAGTCAAGAATCTCGCTCATTCTTGCCTGTATGATATTTGCCAGGTTCTTTACGCTGATTTCTTTGGCAGGCATACCACGCAATCCCGGGATCGTGATGTAGGCGTTGGCCTTTGCCTCGTTGGAGAGGGCGGAGCCAAACTGCACTTTCATCTGCTCGGCCTGCTGCTTCAACACACCCAGCCCGGTTTTGATGTCGTTGGTAATGTTTTCACCTGCAAAGGGGATGACCGCCGTGTGCTTCAGGATGCCTTCATAAAACACAGCCAGGTCAGTAGTGCCGCCACCGATGTCCACGATGGCCACACCGGCTTCCATATCCTCCTGTGCCATGACAGCAGCGGAAGAAGCCAGTGGCTGCAGCACTAAATCTTTTGTGATGAGTCCGGATTTCTCCACCGAACGGTTGATGTTGCGGATGGCATTTTTATCGCCGGTGATGATGTGGAAGTTCGCGCCCACCTTCACCCCGCCGTAACCAATGGGATCGGCAATGTTCTGGAAATTATCGACTGTATACTCCGGCGGGATCACATCGATGATCTGGTCGCCGGCTGGAATATAGGTTTTGTACTGATCGGAGATCAGCTGGTTGATCTCTTTGTGCGAGATCTCGTTTTCGGTGTCGTGACGCACAATGTCGCCACGGGTTTGTAAGCTCTTGATGTGATGACCGGCAATGCCCACATACACTTCGTTTACTTCCAGGTTCGGATTGGAAGCATAGCAGTTTTCCAGTGCAGTGCGGATTGCTTTGATGGTCTCATCGATGTTCAGCACCTGTCCGTGCTTTACGCCGTTGGAATTGGCCCGACCAAAGCCCAGGATCTCCAGCTTACCGAACTCGTTCTTTCGCCCGGCAATGACTGCGATCTTGGTTGTTCCAATGTCAAGCCCCACAATAATTGGTTGCTCGTTGTTCATGTTCTTATGTTGTTTTTAGTTGTTAGTGTTCATGGGTCGCCTGATTCCAAAAGGATTCAGAGGGTACCGCCAGTTGTTGTTGTTTTTAAAAGCCCCGCTTCCTCCCTAAGGAGTGGTCGCAGCTCTTTTGGGCATTACTGCCTTTGGTCTTTTTTCGGATTGTTTCCCGGATTTCTTAACGACTTCCGTTCTTACAGGATTGGATTGGATAGCTTTCTCAGGAACAGGATTCTGCTTAGCAGTGGCTTTAACAGGATTGGGATCATTGGGGTCCGGCCCACGGGCAGGAGATACAACAGCTGCCGCTTGTCGCTCTACTGCTTTAGCCGGGGTTATTTCCATGGGTTGGTTGGCTTCGGTTTGCAGCTGGCTGCGCTCCAGGAGCTCTTTTATATTCCGTTGCAGCTGCAGGGAGTCTACAACGGACGTTTGTCCTTTATGAACGCCCAGCACCTGCCCATCAAACTGGGCGTCCAGCACGGCGTATTTATCAATGCCTATTTTGCTGGCCACTTGGCGATAGTAAACCATCATACGGTCCAGCTTCTGGTCGATATTCTCGGCGTTACCAATACGGATCACGTGATTGCCCACGGTAGGGATGATCTCATAAGACCTTGGCGCTACGATATCGATCTGACCTACCTGTGCACTCCAGAACTCATGGGCACTAATATAGCGAACCAGGTGTTTCAGGTCGGAGAGTACAAGGCTATCGGCGGCTGTCAGCTTCCTGGCATTGGTAAAGTTGGACACTACCGGGACCCTTACGCTTACCTTGTCCAGCAAGGGCAAGCGTACGCCGCTGCTGTCGATGTAAAACGAACGGCCCTCGGTGGTAAATACCCGGGCAATAGGTTCGCGCTCGAACACGATCACGTGCAACACGCTGCGGCTGTCGAAGTACAGTTCCGCATCACGGATCCAAGAGCTCTTCTCCAGCTGGCTTTCCAGCTTTGCCAGGTCGATCTCCTCTATAGGCCGGTTCACCAGGCGCCCACCCGCCTCATAGCGGATGCTGCCAATGATGTCGTGCTTGTCTACATAGAAATTCTCACCTTCTCCCTTAATGGTTACTGCCAGGTCCTTACACACGTTCTTCTCCTCCTCGCTATTGGCAGCCACGAGCAACACGGTCATCCCTATTCCTATCACAAGAAGGAAAGCGACGAGCAATATTTTCTTTATGGTCCTGTTCAGTCTCACAAGGCGTTTTCAATAATTTCCTTTAATTGGGGCACCAGTACATCGATATCACCGGCTCCTGCGGTGATAATTATTTCACCGAATTCTTTGTTCATGTTTGTTACATAGCTCCTCATCCAATCAACCAGCTCTTCCTTTGCTACAATTCTTTTCTGTTCCCGGTCGATCTTTTGCAGGATCAACTCGCTGCTTACCCCCTCGATAGGCAGCTCGCGGGCCGGATAAATGGGCAATAAGATCACCTCGTCTGCTATCGATAAACTATCGGCAAAACCTTCCGCTAAATCCCTTGTACGGGTATATAAGTGGGGCTGAAAAACTACAGTGATCTTTCTTTGGGGCAGCAAATGTCGGGTACTTTTTAATAAGGCGCGCAATTCTTCGGGGTGATGGGCATAATCATCGATAAACACGGGCTGAACATAGCCACCCGGCACCTGCTCCTTCGGCGCAATGATGTATTCGAAGCGGCGCTTTACCCCACGGAAAGCCGCCACGGCTTCTCTTATTTTATCTTCCTCAATTTCGAGGTGGTCAGCCACGGCTATAGCAGCTACAGCATTCTCCACGTTGTGCATGCCACCTACGTTCAACTTCAAGCCTGTGATCACTTTACCAGGCAGGTGCACATCAATGTGATAGCTACCTAGCTCTGTCCTTATGTCAGATGCATATACGGTGGCACTGTCATTTTGAAGGCTATAGGTAAGCTTATGGGACGTTTCAATTTCTTTGGTTCTGCTGAGGCCAAATTTGCTCACCAGCAGTCCACCCGGCCTGATGCGGTTGCCAAAGGCCACAAAGGCATCCTGCATTGTTTTTTCATCGCCATAGATATCCAGGTGATCGGGGTCCATAGAGGAGATTACTGCCACATTGGGAGAAAGTTTCAGGAACGAGCGGTCGTATTCGTCGGCCTCTACCACGCACACGTTGCTATCACCGGTGCTCCAGTAGTTGGTGTCATAGTTAACTGATATGCCACCCAGGAAGGCAGTGCACCCATACCCAGAATGGCGCAGCAGGTGGGCAATCATGGTAGTGATGGTAGTCTTGCCGTGCGTGCCAGCCACACAGATGTTAACGGAGCCTTCGGTGATCACCTGCAGCACGTCGCTTCGCTTTACTACGGCATAGCCGTTCTCGCGATAGAATACCAGTTCGGCGTGCCCTGCAGGCACCGCAGGGGTATAGACGACAAAGTCGACCTCTTTAGGCGCGGCTGCCGTATCCTCGTTATAGTGAACAGGTATGCCTGCTTCTTCGAGTTCACGGGTCAATACGGTAGGGGTCTTATCATACCCGCTTACCTGCACGCCCCGGGCATGAAAGTAACGGGCAATGGCACTCATGCCGATGCCGCCTATACCGATAAAGTATACGCTCCTGATGTCGTCCAGGGAGGGTAAAGACATAGTTGGTCCTATAGGGTTGTCACTTCTCATGATTCAGTTAGTCAAATACTTTTTAAAACCTCTTCTGCCAGATGCTCGTCAGCGTTCGTCACTTTCTGCTCTCCAATATGCTCTTTTAACTCGTTCTGCTTGTTGCTGTCCTTTGATAATTCAATAATGGCCGGCACCACTTTCGCCGCCGCCTCGCTGTCCTTCACCATCAGGGCTGCACCTTTCCTGACCAGGTTCATTGCATTCACCGTCTGGTGGTCTTCCGCCGCAAAGGGATAAGGAACAAACACCACCGGCTTTTGCACCACACATAGTTCGGCAATGGCCATGGCTCCTGCCCGCGAGATCACGATATCGGCCGCGGCGTATGCATATTCCATCTGCGTGATAAAGTCGTTCACCCATACGCCTTTTCTGCTCCCCACTCTGTCCTTCGCCTGAGCCGCATAAGGCTTTCCGGTTTGCCAGATCAGCTGAAGATCATTCTGCTCCAGCAGTCCCAGGTCTTTATCCAGGGCCTCGTTGATCGATTTGGCTCCCAGGCTTCCACCCACTGCCAGCACAGTAATCTTGCTCTCCTCCAGTCCAAAGAACTTTAAGCCTTCGCTCCGGCTGACCGTAGATTCCGCAATCGACTTGCGAACTGGGTTCCCGGTGATCACGATCTTATCAGCAGGAAAGAACTTCTCCATGCCATCGGTAGCCACAAACACCCTGGTTGCCTTACTGCCCAGCAGGATGTTCGACTTTCCGGCAAAGGAGTTGGACTCATGGATAAACGTGGGCACGCCTTTCGCCTGTGCCAGTCGAAGCACCGGGAAGGAGGAATACCCCCCTACTCCAATCACTGCATCCGGCTGAAAGCGGCTCAGGATCCCCCTGACCTGGAAGAAGCTCTTTAACAGCTTCAAGGGCAGTCCAATATTCCTGAACAAAGAACTCCTGTTGAATCCCGCGATGTCAATCCCCTCGATGCGGTAGCCTGCCTGCGGCACTTTCTCCATCTCCATCTTACCCTTCGCCCCCACAAAAAGTATCTCATGGGACGGGTCTATCTTCTTCAGCGCATTGGCAATGGCAATGGCCGGGAAAATATGCCCGCCGGTGCCGCCTCC
Organism: Chitinophagaceae bacterium; assembly: GCA_036404975.1. Taxonomy (GTDB): domain Bacteria; phylum Bacteroidota; class Bacteroidia; order Chitinophagales; family Chitinophagaceae; genus Flavisolibacter. Next base: position 2,143 of record DASWYM010000170.1, on the reverse strand, counting down.
CGCAATGATGATTCGTTTTGCCATCCTTTTTCTTTTAAACTGCTACCGCAGCTTCCTCTTCTTCTTCCTCCTCTACCTCTTCTTCCTGGCTGCGCTTTTCCGCCAAGGCTTCGGCTCTTGCCTTCTTACCTTCCAGTTGCTCCACGTTGCGAGCCACACTCAATATAATACCGATAGAAAAACACGTAAATAAAAAGCTACTTCCGCCCATGCTCACCAGCGGCAGAGTCACTCCCGTTACGGGGAAGAGGTTCACATTCACCGCCATATTTGACAGCGCCTGGATTACAAGGGTAAAACTTAGCCCCAGTGCCAGGAAAGCGCCAAAGGCATACGGGCATTTCTTGAACAGGCGGATACTCCGGTACAGAAACACCAGGTAAATAAAGATGATCAGCGCGCCACCCACCAATCCGTACTCTTCAATAATGGTTGCATAGATCGAGTCGGAATAAGGGTGCGGGACAAAATTCCGTTGGGTGCTGTTGCCCGGGCCTACGCCTAAAAAGCCACCCTTGGCAATTGCGATCTTCATCTGGTTAACATGATAAGTACTCTGGTGGTTCTCGTCTTTGTTGCCGTACATAAAACCCTCCACCCTGCTCACCCAGGTAGTTACGCGGGCCGTCAGGCGAGAGGACTTTTCTTTGGCGGCAGCGGATGCTTCCACTTCCTGAACAGAATTGTGCTTGATCACAGCTCCCATCACCAGGAAAAGCACGGGGATCATGGCGGCCCCGATGGTGAGCAATAAATGTTTTGTATTGACGCGACCGATAAAGAGCAAAAGCATACAGCTGGCACCCAGCAACAGGGCGGTGGAAAGGTTGGCCGGGGCAATGAGCAGGCAGGTGATGCCTACAGGAATGATCACGGGCAGGAAGCCCTTCTTAAAGTCTTTGATCACGTTTTGCTTACGCGACAGCAAGCGTGCCAGGAACATGAACAGTGCCAACCTGGCCAGGTCGGAGGTCTGCATCGTCAGGTTGATGATCGGCAGCTTGATCCAGCGACTTCCCTCGTTGAGAGTTACGCCAAAAAACAGGGTATATAATAATAATGGTATGGACAGCAGGAAAGCGAACTTGGCCACCCGTGAATAGAGGGTGTAGTTCACCCGGTGGGCAAAGTAAATAAGGCAAAAACCAATAGCAATAAAAGCGATCTGCTTAAACAAGTACACTTCGGTATTACCCTTGTACATTTTATAGGCCAAAGAACCGGTAGCGCTGTAGACAACCAACAGCGATATCAGCACCAGCAATAATACCAAGGCCCAGATGACACGATCTCCTTTAGTTTTCGTAAGGAGGTTGGTACTTTTCAATTGGGCAAGGTCCGAAAAACGTACATCAGAGGGTTGACTCATAAATTCTTTACGGCTTGTTTGAATTGTGTTCCGCGGTCTTCATAGTTCTTAAATAGGTCAAAGGAGGCACAGGCAGGGCTCAGCAAGACGGCATCTCCGGGAGAGGCCAGTTGGTAGGCTGCCGCTACCGCTTCTTCAGCAGAGGCCGTATCCACCAGGTTCACCTTGCCGTCAAAGGCCTCATGGATCTTCTTGTTATCAATACCCATGCACACAATGGCCTTTACCTTCTCCTGCACCAGCTCCTCGATAAGATTATAGTCGTTGCCCTTATCTACGCCACCCAGGATCAGCACTGTTGGCCTGGTCATGCTTTCCAGGGCATACCATGTTGAATTCACGTTGGTCGCCTTTGAGTCGTTGATGAACTCTACGCCACGTACCGTCAGCACGGTCTCCATCCTGTGCTCCAGGCTCTGGAAGGTCTGCACCGCTTCTCGGATCTTATTCTTGCGGATGTCCATTGTAGATCCCGCCACACATGCTGCCATGGTATTGTATTGATTGTGTTTACCCTTTAATGCAAAATCATACACGCTCATAGAAACCTGCTCGCTGCCGGTCTTTACTTGCAGTTCGTTGTCTTTAATTTGACCGCCTTTTATCACTTCCTTCTTCATGCTGATAGGTAATTTTTTTGATATTAATTGATGCTGTCCCAAATAGTTCATAATTACTTCGTCATCTTCGTTATAGATAAAGTAATCCTCTGAAGTCTGGTTAATCGTAATACGAAACTTGCTGGCTATATATTTCTCAAACTTATAGTCGTAT
>DASWYM010000169.1:0-8122 GCA_036404975.1 Chitinophagaceae bacterium | reverse complement strand
AGGCGTTAGAGGAGGGAAGAACCAGCGATTAAAACCTGCAAAGTAGGAGTAGCTGGATTTTCAGGGAGATCTGTTCCAAAAGCTATGATTAATCGTAGGTGGGCCGGGTAGTTTTATAAAAAACGGGAAAGCAAAGAATTGAGATAGTGGAATATCTTTCTGGTTGCAGCACGGTCAACTTTCACTTCTTTGCCGTATATTGAACCCCCGGATTGCTTGCCACATGAACAATCGGATTACCTCTAAACTTTATGTATGGATTTTCAGTCGCGCCGTGGCTTACAGCAATTTAAAAACCTGGTGGGTATAAAGTTCCAGCTTTATAACAGCCTCTTTACTTCCCTGCCTTTTCACCGCATCGAAAAGACCGGCATCCTCCTGTCGCTGTTGTTGAACGACTGCGAGGAGGGCTACGCTGCTCACAAAAGCCCCAAACAGATTATCGAGGAGTTCTTCCGCCGCTTTGCTACCGTCAAGGGGAAGGAGGAGGGGATCGACCTGCTGTTCCGCCTGACCCAGTACATTGAGCGGCAGGTGGTGCTTTTCGACGCCCTTGAGGATGCGGCTTTCACCGAGGTGAACGACGTGAACGGTGTGGGTACGCTGAAGCACCTGGAAAGCGAAGTCATCCAGAGCGGTAAATACGAAGATCTGGCGGAGAAGCTAAAGCAGTTCTGCATCCGCCTGGTGCTGACGGCCCATCCTACCCAGTTTTACCCCGGGCCGGTACTGGCCATCATCAACGACTTGGCGCGGGCACTGAAGGAAGACAATACCGCCCAGGTGAACATGTACCTGCAGCAGTTGGGTAAGACGCCCTTCTTTCAAAAGCAAAAGCCCACTCCGTACGATGAAGCCATCAGCCTCGTATGGTACCTGGAGAATGTATTTTATAATGCGGCCGGCCGGATCGTCTCCAGCCTGAAAGACCGCTTCCCGGGTGTGCTCAATGGCGGCTCGCCCATTATCCGCCTGGGCTTCTGGCCGGGTGGCGACAGGGATGGTAATCCGAACGTGACTACCAGTATAACCCTCAAAGTGGCCGATGCCCTGCGCTCCAGCGCCATTAAATGTTATTACCTGGATGTGCGCCGCCTGAAGCGCCGCCTCACCTTCAAGGGTGTGGATACGGTACTGGCGGAACTGGAAAGCAAGCTGTACGACAACATCTTTATTCCCGGGCATAAAACCTCTTTAACGAAGGAAGAGATCCTGCAGCACCTGCACCGGATACGTGAAGTGCTGGTGTCGGACCACAACGGCCTGTTCCTGCCACTGGTGCAGAACCTGATCAACCGGGTAGAGCTCTTTGGATTGCATTTTGCTTCCCTGGATATACGCCAGGAAAGCTCCGAACACAACAAGGTGCTGGAAGCCATCGCGGCAAAGGCCGGTGTATTGCCGGCCAACTACGCAGTGCTTAGCGAAGAGGAGAAGATTAAGGTGCTGGTGTCCATTGCCGGGGTCGTGGATACCGCCTCACTTGAGGACGAGTTTGTGAAAGACACGGTAGACTCTATGGCAGCTGTGAAAGCGATTCACCAGTACAATGGCGAGGACGGCTGCAACCGCTACATCATCAGCCAGTGCAACAGTGCGTTGAATGTGCTGGAAGTATATGGTCTCTTCCTTCTGTCCGGGTGGAAGCGCGAGGAACTGAATATCGACATTGTGCCGCTGTTTGAGACCATCGACGACCTGAAGAATGCGCCTGGTATCATGAAGTCGCTCTACGACAACGCTGCCTACCGCGCTCACCTGGAGCGCCGCGGCCGCAAGCAGACCATTATGGTGGGCTTCTCCGACGGCACGAAGGATGGTGGCTACCTGATGGCCAACTGGAGTATCTATAAGGCCAAGGAAGAACTCACTGCCGTATCGCGGCAGTACGACTTTGATGTAGTGTTCTTTGACGGCCGGGGTGGTCCGCCGGCCCGTGGTGGCGGAAAGACCCATAAGTTTTATGCCTCCATGGGACACAATATTTCCAACAGGGAGATACAGCTGACGATACAGGGACAGACCGTAAGTTCCTCCTTTGGTACGGTGGACCTGGCGCAGTACAACATCGAGCAACTGCTGAACGCCGGTGTGTCGAACGAACTCTTTGTCACCAAGCAAACTACCCTGGAGCCGGGGGAAGATGCCCTTATCCAGGAATTGGCCGATGAGAGCTACCAGAGCTATATCGGGCTGAAGCACCATCCGCTCTTTTTCGAATACCTGACCACCTATAGCCCGCTGAACTTTTACAGCGAGACCAATATCGGCAGCCGGCCGGCCAAGCGGGGCGATTCGTCGAAGATGAGCCTGAAAAGCCTGAGGGCTATTCCCTTTGTAGGGGCCTGGAGCCAGATCAAACAGAACGTGCCGGGCTACTATGGCATGGGTACGGCCCTCAGAAAGCTGGAGGAGCGTGGGAAACTGACGCAGCTGACCGCTCTTTACCACGATTCACTCTTCTTCAAGACCCTGGTGGACAACTGCGAGATGGCTATGAAGAAAAGCTACTTCCCGCTGACGGCTTTCCTCGCCAAGCATCCCAGGTTTAGCGAGATCTGGAAGATGATCCATGAAGAGTATGAGCTGACCTGTCATTATATGACCGTGCTGACCGGGAGAGAGGAGCTAATGGCCGATTACCCGGTGGAGCAATTGTCGATCCAGATGCGGGAGCGTATCATCCTGCCGCTGATTACCATCCAGCAATATGCCCTGATGAAGATGCAGGAGCCGGATGCGGATGCCAAGCTGAAAGAGGTTTTCCGCAAGCTGGTGGTGCGCAGCTCGTTCGGGATCATCAATGCGGGGCGAAACTCGGTATAAAGAGGAATTAGGAATTAGTGTATTAGGAATTAGGAGATCGCTGGGGCGATCTTTTTTATTGCACGAAGTACACGAAGACACCAAGACACAAAACAACATAAACAGAACGCGGATAATGATGATCCTGATGATCTTCGCCATAACACGCGTAAAGACCCTTGTTCTCATACTCATCACTCACCACTGATCACTCTTCATCAATAACAAAGGCGTCCGAAGACGCCTTTGCTCATGACAGACAGGGTGGATTACTATTTATAAACACTAATGCCTATCGGAATGCGAGGGCGCTCCTGTCTTTGGTTTCCAGGCAGGAGTCGGCCATCAGGTACTCGTCGACCTTGCGGGCGCATTCCCTTCCCTCGCTGATCGCCCATACCACCAGAGATTGCCCGCGGCGGGAATCACCGGCCGTGAAGATCTTGGGAATGTTGGTCTGGTAGGTCTTCTCCGGTGCCCTGACGTTCCCTCGCTCATCCAACTCTATTTCCAATTGCGCCAGCAGGCCTGCATGCTGGGTGTGTACAAAGCCCATAGCCAGTAGTGCCAGTTCACACGGTATCACTCTTTCCGAACCGGGAACCTCCACAAACTGGGCCGGGCGTCCATCCCCCGCAAAGCCCCACTCCAGGTCCACTACCACCAGGCCGGTTAAGTTGCCCGCTTCGTCGCCGAGGAACTCCTTAGTGGCGATGGCCCACTTTCGATCGGCACCCTCTTCGTGTGAGGAAGTGGTCTTCAGAACCATAGGGTAGGTCGGCCAGGGCATTGTAGTGGTGCGGGCCTCTGGTGGTTTAGGCAGCAACTCGAACTGTGTAACTGAAAGTGCGCCGTGGCGGTTGGAGGTGCCCACACAGTCACTCCCGGTGTCGCCCCCGCCAATGACCACCACGTTCTTGCCAGTGGCCAGGAGCTCTTCGGGGAAGATATTGCTCTCGATGGCGGCGCCTGCCAGCGGGTCCCTGCCGGCTACCCGTTTGTTCTGCTGCTTCAGGAACTCCATTGCGAAGTGAACCCCTTTCAGGTGGCGGCCGGGAACCTTCAGGTCGCGGGGGACGGTAGAGCCGGTGGCCAGGACGATGGCATGGTTCTCCCGCAGCAGGTCGTTGATGTGTATGTTGATGCCTACGTTGGCTCCGCAGATGAACAGTATGCCTTCTTCCTTCAGTAGTTCTATGCGGCGGTCTATGACCCATTTCTCCAATTTAAAGTCAGGGATGCCGTAGCGCAAGAGGCCTCCGGGAGCATCATCACGCTCATACACGGTGACCACGTGGCCAGCGTAGTTCAACTGGGCCGCAGCGGCCAGGCCGGCAGGACCGGAGCCGATAACCGCCACTCTCTTCCCGCTACGTACTATAGGAGTGCGGGGTTGTACCAATCCCTTTTCAAAGGCTATCTCGATAATATGGCGCTCGATCTCTTCAATCGTAATAGCGGGTTGGTTGATGCCCAGCACGCAGGCACTCTCGCAGGGAGCGGGACAGATCCTCCCGGTAAATTCGGGAAAGTTGTTGGTGGCCGTTAGTATCTCGTATGCTTCCCCCCACTGTTTGCGGTAGACAGCATCATTGAACTCCGGGATCACGTTGCCCAGCGGGCAGCCGTTATGGCAGAAAGGAACGCCACAGTCCATACAGCGGGCGGCCTGCTGGTTCAGCTGCTGTTCTGTATACATGTCCACGAATTCATTGTAATCCTTTGTTCTTTCTTCGGGTGCGCGCCTTGCGGGCAGTTCTCTGCCGAACTCTAAAAAACCTGTTGGCTTCCCCATAGTGCTTATACTTGGTTTTAAGATGATTAGTTGTTATTGTTTGTTGCCTGTATGTCTTCTTACTTGCTGACTGTCTCTTTTTGCAGCTGTTCCCGCAGGACTTTCTTGTAGTCTCTTGGGTATACCTTGATAAAGTGTTTCAGCTGGTTGTCGAAGTCGTCCAGTATGAATCGGGCCACAGTGCTGCCGGTATAGTTATAGTGATTGGTGATCAGTTCTTTTAGTTCGATATCATCGGATACTACAGGATCGAGATCTACCATTTCTTTATTGCAAAGAGCATCGAACTGTCCCTGCACGTCGTACACATAAGCAATGCCTCCGCTCATGCCAGCGGCAAAGTTGCGTCCCACCTCGCCCAGGATCACGATACGCCCGCCGGTCATGTATTCGCAGCCGTGGTCACCTACGCCTTCCACTACAGCGTGTACCCCGGAGTTGCGTACGGCAAAGCGTTCGCCTGCCTTGCCCCTGATGTAGGCGGTGCCAGAAGTGGCGCCATAGAAAGCCACATTGCCGATGATGATGTTTTGTTCCGGAACAAAGCCTGCTTCCGCAGAAGGATACACGACCAGGCGCGCACCCGAGAGGCCCTTGCCAAAATAGTCGTTGGCATCGCCCTCCAGCTCCAGGGTAACACCTTTTGTGTTGAAGGCGCCAAAGCTCTGGCCTGCTGTGCCCGTCAGCTTAAAGTGGATGGTGTCATCGGGCAGGCCTTTAGAGCCATACCGTTTGGAGATCTCATTCGACAGAAGGGTGCCTATGGTCCGGTCGGTATTCATGCAGCGGAAGGCAGCCGATACGTTCTCACCCCGCTCCAACGCAGGGGTCGCTTTTTCCAGCAGTTTCCAGTCCAGTATGTCATTGATGCCATGGTCCTGCTCCTCCTGTTGGAACAATCCTGTTTCTTCCGCAGCCGGTTCTTTATACAGGATAGGGGAGAGGTCGAGTTTGCTAAACTTCCAGTGCCGCACATCCGGTCGCACTTCCAGGCAGTCTACCTGGCCCACCATTTCCGCTACGGTACGGAAACCCAGGTCGGCCATGATCTCCCGGAGTTCCTCTGTAATGAACTTAAAGAAGGTGACTACGTGGTCCGGGTCGCCGGTGAAGCGTTTGCGCAGTTCGGGATCTTGTGTTGCCACGCCCACCGGGCAGGTATTCAGGTGGCACTTGCGCATCATAATGCAGCCCTCTACGATCAGTGCTGCGGTGGCGACACCCCATTCTTCTGCACCTAAAAGGGTGGCCATGGCAATGTCCCTCCCGGTTTTTAACTGGCCGTCGGTTTGCACCACTACCCGGCTTCGCAGTTTGTTCTTCACCAAGGTTTGGTGGGTTTCGGCAAGACCCATTTCCCAGGGAAGTCCTGCATGCTTGATGGAGGAAATGGGAGAGGCCCCGGTGCCTCCGTCGTGGCCGGCAATAAGCACCACATCAGCCTTGGCTTTGGTAACACCGGCAGCGATGGTGCCTACACCAGCTTTGGATACCAGCTTCACGGAGATGCGCGCTGCACGGTTGGCATTCTTCAGGTCGAAGATCAACTGCGCCAGGTCTTCGATGGAGTAAATATCGTGGTGCGGGGGCGGGGAGATCAGGCCCACGCCCGGAGTGGAGTGGCGTACTTTACCGATCCACTCGTCCACCTTGTGGCCCGGCAATTGGCCTCCTTCACCCGGCTTGGCGCCCTGCGCCATCTTAATCTGGAGTTCATCGGCCATGGTGAGGTAGTAGCTCGTCACTCCAAAGCGGCCGGAAGCCACCTGCTTGATTGCCGAACGCATGGAATCACCGTTGGGCAGTGCCTGGTAGCGCATCTCGTCTTCACCTCCTTCACCCGTGTTGCTTTTGCCGCCCAGGCGGTTCATCGCAATGGCCAGCGTAGAGTGCGCCTCGTGCGATATGGAGCCAAAGCTCATAGCCCCGGTAGCAAAACGCTTATAGATGCTTTCTGCCGGTTCTACTTCATCTATAGAAATAGAAGGACGGCTGCTCCGGAACTGGAAGAGGCTGCGCAGGGTGCAGGCCTTCTCGCTCTGGTCGTTCACTGTCCTGGAATACTTCTTAAAAGTGGCATAATCCGCCGTCTTTGTAGCATGCTGCAACAGGTGAATGGTCTGGGGGTTGAAAAGGTGGAACTCGCCTTTTCGCTTCCACTGGTAAATTCCTCCTTCCGGTAAGCGATCTGCCGGCGCGGCTTTCTTGCTAAAGGCAAAGGAATGCTTGGCCAGCACTTCGCGGGCAATCTCGTCCAGTCCCATGCCTTCGATTCGGGATGTGGCACCGGTGAAGTATTTATCCACTACGGTTTTGTTGATGCCGATGATCTCGAAGATTTGGGCTCCCTGGTAGGATTGAAGCGTGGAGATACCCATCTTGGAGAACACCTTTAGCAGGCCGTCGTTGATCGCCTTGATATAGTTCTTCTTCAGTTGCTCTACGTCCAGGTCGGTTTCCACCAGCCCGGTGCCTTTGCGGTCTTCTATGGAAGAGAATGCCAGGTAGGGGTTGATGGCCGTGGCGCCAAAGCCGATCAGGCAGGCATAGTGGTGCACTTCCCACACATCGCCCGCTTCAATCACCAGGCCTACCTGCCCTCGCTGACCCTTGCGGATAAGGTGGTGGTGGACGGCGGCGGCGGCTAGCAGAGAAGGGATGGGAGCGTGGTCTGAATCGATCGCGCGGTCCGAAAGGATGATCACTTCAAAGCCGTCCTCTACGGCATCCAGGGCATAGCGGCACAGGCGGTCAAGGCCTTTTTGAAGGGATCCCGGCTTGCCATCGGCCAGGAAGTAGGATTGCAGCGTCTTGGCCTGGAAGATACCCGTGTCGATGCTGCGGATCTTTTCCAACTCATAGTTGGTCAGTACCGGCTGCTTCAGGGCCACGCTGTGACAGGACAGGGGGTCTTCGCCCAGCAGGTTACCGTTATTGCCCACAAAGGTGGCCAATGACATCACCAGTCGTTCTCTTATCGAGTCAATGGGAGGGTTGGTCACCTGGGCAAAGAGCTGTTTGAAATAAGAGCTCAGGTGCTGGGGCTGATCGCTAAGGACAGCCAGTGGCGTATCGGTTCCCATGGAGCCGATCGGCTCTTTGCCGTCGAGGGCCATAGGCATAATGATAGTGTCGAGGTCCTCGTTGGAATAGCCAAAAGCTTTCTGGTACTTAAACACCTGGTCGTGCTCCAGGGAGGTAAACATGACGCGGGGGCCAGGCAACTCCTCCAGGCGGATCTTGTATTTGTTAAGCCAGTCGGCATATGGCTTGCGCGAGCAGATGTCTGCTTTCAGTTCTTCATCTGAGATCACTCTTCCCTGTTCCAGGTCCACTACGAACATTTTGCCCGGCTGTAACCTTCCTTTTTCTTTTACCAGTTTGGGATCTATCGGCAGCACACCCGTCTCCGAGGCCATGATCACCCGGTCGTCGGTAGTGATGCAGTAACGCGAAGGACGCAGGCCGTTACGGTCCAGGGTAGCCCCTATGATCTTCCCATCGGTAAATGTTATGGAAGCC
>DASWYM010000168.1:0-5799 GCA_036404975.1 Chitinophagaceae bacterium | reverse complement strand
TAGCCGCACTGCCTTCCCGGATCAGGATCTTCATGCCGTATTGCAGCTTGTCGAGGGCCTCCTCCCTGGTAAAGCATTCGTGGTCGGTGGAGATGCCGGCCTCTATATACTGTTTGGCCGCCTCACCTCTCAGGCCCGGTGCATGTCCGTCCACCGGTTTGCCCAGTCGCCGGGCTGCCTCTATCTTCTTTAGGACCTCTTCGTCACCCTGCAGCACGCCGGGGAAGTTCATCATCTCGGTGAGGTAGCGGATATCTTCTTTCTGAAGGAGAGTTTCCACATCGGCTGCATCCAATACAGCACCAGCCGTTTCGAACGTAGTAGCCGGTACGCAGCTCGGCGCGCCGAAGTTGAACTTAAAGGGGACGGTCCTGCCGTTCTCGATCATGAACTCCACGCCCTGCAAACCACACACGTTAGCGATCTCGTGCGGGTCGCTCACCGTTCCTACCGTGCCGTGCACGACGGCCAGGCGGGCAAACTCCGAAGGCACCAGCATAGAGCTTTCGATGTGCACGTGTGCATCAATAAACCCCGGGAGGATGTAGGGGAGTTGAGTACCCTTTTCTTCTTCCAGTGGCGTGATGCTGCTGATCTTTCCTGAAGTAACCTGTACGGTGGCCGGGTAGATTCTTCTCTGGTGGATATCTACCAGGCGGCCCTGTATTGTATGGGAGTTGGAGCTCATGATGGTGATCTGCGTGTTCAACGTGCGAAGCTATTGAAATAAATACCATGAATGGTCCCTGGGCATTCTGTAGACGCTTCTTTTAACTATCCTTATCCACCCTCTCATAAAATTTATTGGGCAAACAAGCTGTGCATTGTAACTTTTGGCCTTCAATAATTCCTTGCATGAGAAAACTTCTTTTTATTGTTTCAGCTCTTCTGACCATATCCGCCTCTGCCCAAAAAAAGGGAGGCCCTGCATCCTCCGGAGGCGATGACGTCCTGTACTCCAAACTAAGATACCGCCTGGTAGGTCCTTTCCGTGGCGGCCGCAGTGCAGCAGTGGCGGGTAGCTACGAGGACCGCAACACTTTTTACTTTGGTGCCACCGGTGGCGGCGTATGGAAGACCACCGACGGAGGTTCCAACTGGAAGAACATCTCCGATAAGTACTTCGGCGGCACCATCGGGGCCGTAGCAGTAGCCCCCAGCGACGAGAACGTGATCTACGTGGGCGAGGGCGAGAACACCATGCGCGGCAACGTGAGCGAAGGCCTCGGAGGCATGTGGCGCTCCGATGACGCCGGGCGCACCTGGCGCAACATAGGCCTGAAAGACGGCCGTCATATCATCCGCGTACTGGTCCATCCCCGTGATCCCAACACTGTGTGGGCTGCCGTGGTGGGCCACCTGTTCGGTCCCAATGAAACCCGTGGGGTGTATAAGACCACCGATGGCGGTAAGACCTGGAAGCGCGTGCTGTACGTGAATAACCAGACAGGGGCTTCCGACCTGGTAATGGAATACGGTAACCCCGAAGTGCTCTATGCCGGCACCTGGCGCGTGATCCGCACACCCTACTCCCTGGAGAGCGGGGGCGAAGGCAGCGGCCTGTGGAAAAGTACCGACGGCGGCAACACCTGGACCAATATCTCTTCCCGCAAAGGCTTGCCCAGGGGCGTGTGGGGCATCGTGGGCGTGGCCGTGGCTCCGTCGAACCCCGATAAAGTATATACCATCGTAGAGAACGCCAACGGCGGTATGTTCGTTTCCAACGATGGAGGCGAAACATGGACGCTTACCTCAAACGACAACAACATCCGCCAGCGCGCCTGGTACTATACCAAGGTGTTTGTAGATCCGAAGAACGAGAACCTGGTCTACGCACCCAATGTTGGCTTTATGCGCAGCCGCGACGGTGGTAAGACCTTCCAGGCCGTGCGTACGCCCCATAGCGACCACCACGACCTGTGGATCGATCCGAAGGACGGCAACCGCATGGTCGTTGCCGATGACGGTGGGGCGCAAGTATCCTTCGACGGGGGCGAGAACTGGAGCACCTATATGAACCAGCCCACTGCGCAGATCTACCGTGTATCCACCGATAACTCGTTCCCTTACCGCATCCTCGGTGCCCAGCAGGACAACACCACCTTCCGCATTCGCAGCCGTACCTCCGGACCTGCTATCACCGAAAGGGACTGGGATGTAACGGCCGGTAGTGAGAGCGGCTACGTGGTCGCCGATCCGCTGAACCCCGACATCGTGTATGGCGGCAACTATGGCGGCTACCTCTCCCGGCTGGACCACAAGACCGGCGAGAACCGCACGGTGTCGCCCTGGCCCGATAATCCCATGGGTGCCGGCGCCGATGTGCTGAAGTACCGCTTCCAGTGGAATTTCCCCATCTTCTTTTCACCCCACAACCCTAAGCGCCTGTACAGCGCAGGTAACGTGCTGTTCGTCACCGAGAACGAGGGCCAGAGCTGGCAACAGGTCTCCCCGGACCTGACCACCAACGACAAGACCCGGCAAGGCCCCAGCGGTGGTCCCATCACCAAGGACAATACCTCGGTCGAATACTACTCCACCATCTTCACGGCCACCGAGTCGCCTTATGAAAAGGACCTCCTGTGGACCGGCTCCGATGATGGCCTCATCCACGTAAGCCGCGATGGCGGAAAGGCCTGGAGCAATGTAACGCCTAAGGATGCCCCCAAATGGATGATGTGGAACAGCCTAGATGCCGATCCCTTCAAGAAGGGCGCCGTCTATGCGGTGGGTACCCGTTATAAGAGCGACGATTTCACTCCCTACATCTACAAGACCGAAGACTACGGCAAGACCTGGAGGCTGATCACCAACGGTATCGACCGGATGCACTTCACCCGCGTGGTGCGTGCCGACCCGAAGCGTCCCGGACTGCTCTATGCCGGTACCGAATACGGCATGTACATCACCTTCGACGATGGGGCCAGCTGGCGTCCCTTCCAGCTCAACCTGCCCATCGTGCCCATCACCGACCTGACCATAAAAGAGAACGACCTGGTGGTAGCCACCCAGGGGCGGTCCTTCTATGTGCTCGATGACCTGGGCGTGCTGCAGCAGGCCGCCCCCGGCATTACGTCCAAAGACCTGCACGTGTTTGGTGTCAACCCGGCTTACCGCCAGCAGGTCAACCCCTTTGCCGCCAACTTCGGTACGCCCCGCAATGCAGGTGTCAATCCCCCGGTAGGCGTGGTATTCAACTACTTCGTAAAGGAAGTGCCCGATTCGGTAAAGGCTTCAGTCACCATCCTCGACAAGGACCGCAAGACGGTGCGCACCTACAGCACCGATGCCAAGGAGGCAGCCGACAAGTTCGACCTCTCCAAAGGCATGAACCAGTTCGTATGGAACTTGCAATACCCGGCTGCGGAGCGTATCGAAGGCATGATCCTGTGGAACGGAGTGCCCGGTGCCATAACGGCTCCTCCCGGTGCCTACTACGCCCGCTTTAAGGTGGAAGGCGACTCGGCGGAAGTGCCCTTTACCATCAAGGCCGATCCGAACTACAAGATCACGCAGGCGGAGTATGACCAGCAGTTCGCCTTCCTGTGGCAGGCCCGCGAGAAGTTCAACGAGACCCAGAAGGCCATCAAGGACATCCGCGCCCTGCGCACCCAAATCACTTCCTTTGTCACCTTGCAGGGTAAGGACGTGCCCAAAGAAGTAAAGGCCGCCGGCGACAGCATCACCAAAAAGCTTACCGCCATCGAGGAGGCTCTTTACCAGACCAAGGCCAAAAGCGGGCAGGACGTGCTGAACTATCCCATCAAGCTTAACGACAAGCTTTCCGGGGTGTTCGACGCTGCCAACAGTGGCCAGGCGGCGCCCAGCCAGCAGGTGCGCGACGTGTACAACACCCTGGTGTCCCAGATCGACGCGGAACTGGCCAGGCTGAGGACGATCAAGGAAAAGGACGTACCAGCCTTTAACGAACTGATCCGGCAAAAGTCCCTCCCGGTGATCGGTGTCAAATAAATTAAATCTCTATATTAGCAAATGCAGGTTGACAAACCTGCATTTGTCTTTATATTTGACCCCTATCCTTAATCATGAAGTGCCTAATAGTTGACGATAACAAGATGGCCCGTATGGCTATGAAACAATTGGTGAACCAGGTGAAAGACCTGGAGCTGGTGAAAGAGTGTGCCGATGCCATGGAGGCCTACAACATCATCAACAAGGAAACCATTGACCTGCTCCTGCTCGATATCGAGATGCCCGGCATGACCGGCCTGGAGCTGACCAAGAACCTTGGTAACAAAAAACCCCTCATCATCTTCACTACGGCCAAATCCGACTACGCGGTGGAAGCCTTTGAACTCAATGTGGTCGACTACCTCATAAAGCCCATTACCCCGGCGCGCTTCCTGCAGGCCATCGAAAGGGCCCTGGATGCCCAATCGAGCCGTAAAGAAGAAGTCAAGCTCAGCGAGCAGGGCTTTGTTTTCGTGAAAGACAACGGGGTGCTCAAGCGCATCAATGTCGACGAGATCCTTTACCTGGAAGCCATGGGCGACTATGTAAAGGTGCACACCCAGCAAAAGTTCCATGTGCTGCACGCCACCCTCAAGTCTATCGAGGAAAAGCTGCCCCCTTCCAAGTTCATCCGCGTACACCGCAGCTATATCGTGGCGCTCAGTAAGATCGACTCCATACAGGAAGGTATAATCGCTATCGGGAAATCCAATATCCCGGTGGCCGACACCTACCGCAGCGCGCTCAACAAGCGGCTCAACCTCCTGTAGGTCCGACCATGCATTTTGACCCTTTCACCGATATTTTATCTGTAATGGTCTAATACCTCCCTACAGAGGTTGCGGGACTGCTTATTTTTGTTCTGCAATCAACCAATATCCTATCAACACAATCAACCACCGGACCTGTGAAGCTTCGACCGAATGGGGGTCGCAACCGAAACGAACTACCTGGAAAACCACTGTATTCGTCATCTATTAAGTGACAAGCTTACAAGTCTGTGGAACGGCTGCCGTTAAGGCAGCCAATTCATGGATTTACTCTATGTTAAGAAGATACCTCATACCGTTCCTTGGCTGTATCATCCTGATGATCGGTTCCGAATATTTCCTGCTGCTGGAAGTATACTCGGAAAAGCGCGTCCCGGTGCTGCTGCTCTGTTCCCTCGGAGTGGTCGCTTCCATCCTGGCGTTCCTCTTCTTCTGGCGTTCCTACCGCAGGCTGACCAAGTAGGCTTTTCCATGAGTGATGAGTCTATCTTTTGTACTGAGTCTCCCGAATCAGTACCGGGACCTTCAATAATCCACGGGATAGGTCCTCTCTCCCGCAGATCCGCAATGTCAAAGAACTAAACAAAGAAGCTGCTCCCGATAGCTATCGGGACCACAAGCTCCAAGCTTCAAGCAGGAATAAGCACTCTTGCTCTTCCATTGTAAAGTTCCTCAATACTATTCAGCTAAAGAAGTACCCTGGGTCTTAAAGGGTCTATGCTTCCTATTTCTTCCTATTTTGGGTCTATCGGGGAAGTGTCTGAACCCGGTTCCGATAGCTATCGGAATGGAAGGATTTTATGGATTGGGAGGATTAGAGAACGAGCAAAAGATCTGCGGTCATCTTCATAATCATAAGTATCCGCGTTCCCCTTCTTTTCGTGTAATTCGTACTAATTCGTGTTTTTCTCTTCACCGTGTCCTCTGTGTTCTCTGTGCGAAACTCTTCCAGTTCCTAATCCCCAATTCCTTGTTCTTTCGTATTCAATTCCTTATCATTTCGTATTTTAGTTTATTTCATGGCGAAGAACGGAATGAAATATCTGGTCCTGTGGTT
>DASWYM010000167.1:0-4134 GCA_036404975.1 Chitinophagaceae bacterium | reverse complement strand
TATTTTTCTCGGCCGCACCAAACACGTGGGTGCCGGAGGTCAGCGGCGACACCGTAATGTCGAACAGGGGATAGGTGCCCGGGCGGTCCACCTTGATGATCTCGCTGTGGTGGCGGTCGCCGGTCACAAACAGCACGCCGTCCACTTTGCGGTCGGCCAGGAAGTCTGTCAGCTCGTTGTACTCGGCGCGGAAGTCTCGCAGCTTATCAAAGGGAGAGCCGGGGTTGAGCACCTGGCTGCCGACTACGATCAGCTTGAAGGGGGCCTGGCTATAGAGCAGGGAGTTCTTCAGCCACTCCATTTGCTCGCGCCCCAGGAACTCCTTGGCGGGGTTGGGCTGGCCATTGATCGAGTCGCGTACGTCGTCGGCACTGCGCCACCAGCGGTCATCGCAAAGGAACAGGTCGACATCGCCATAAGTCACATGGGTATAAATACCCTCGCCCTTCCGCCCCGACGACGGGTTGGCCCAATAGGCATCGAACACCTTTTTGCTTTCTTCCTTTAACACGTAGTTCCGGCCTATATCGTTGGGGCCGTAGTCGTGGTCGTCCCAGGTAGCGTAGTGCGGCATGGCTTTCAGCAGGGGCTGCAGCACCGGCACGCGGCGGTCGTGGTGGGCACGGTACCAAAGGCCCCACTGGCTGTAGTAGTCCACCTCGCGGGTGTACCAGTTGTCGCCCAGCCACAGCATAAAGGCCGCCTTTTCCTTTGCCATCGTTTGGAAGATGGAGGAGTCGCCGCCATAGGGACGCCCCGGACGGTCGAAAGGAGGCTCATTGAAGTAAGCACAGGACCCGGTAATAAACGAGAAGTCGGGGGCGGGCTTGCGCCACTGCCACAGGTCCTTGGTGGTGAACTCACCGCCCTGGCGGGGGTGCTGCCCATCCAGCACAAAGCGGTATTGGTAGGTGGTGTTAGGCTCCAGGCCGCCGAGGGTAAAGACTATGGGATTAAAGGTATTGCCCAGCTCACCCTTGTAGGCAATGGTCCGGGGCTTACTGGTTTCGCCTTTCTTATTATATACGATCTGGGCTCTTTTTACGGTAGGCGCCACTTCCAGCCACACTTTGGCGTCGCGGAGCTCTACCTGGCCCAGCATGGGACCGGACACGATCTGGGCCCACAGGGAAGAAGAACAGAACAGGAAAACAGTCAGAAGGGTATAAAGACGGCTCATAGCAACATCGATTGGCTCCAAAGGTAAGCAGCGGGAGGTGAAATGAGTGAGGAGTGATGAGTGATGAGTAGATTGCCGGAAGAGACCCTCCCCTCCCCTATCGGCTGTCTCCACTTTAGCGTCAGCGCAATCCTTTCTGCATCCGCGCAATCCCCGATATAAAAAAGCCCCGCCAGGGCGGGGCTTTGCAAAAGAGTTAAACGCTTATTTATTCATCATTTGTTTTGCTTCAATGCTTAGAGTGGCGTGGGGCACAGCGCGCAGGCGAGCCTTGTCGATGAGCTTTCCTGTAACGCGACACACACCGTAGGTCTTGTTCTCTATCCGCATGATAGCTTTTTCAAGGTGATCAATAAACTGGATCTGGCGGCTGGCCATCTGGCTCAGCTGTTCACGTTCCATGCTCATACTTCCGTCTTCCATCGTCATATAGCGCCCTTCGTCCAGGTCGCCGCTTTCGTCCTTGCGGGTAATCAACCCCTGTAAATAGTTCAGCTCCTTTTTAGCTGAATCCAACTTCTTCTGAATTAACTCTCTGAATTCCATCAATTCCGCATCTGAATAACGCATGGTGGGTCCTGTTTGTCCTTGTGGCTTCGAATCAAGCACCGACTTGGTAAAGTCGGGCTCGTACTTCACCGACTTGGTTGTACTTGTTTTTGGTATTACTATAGGTTTCGGCGCCTCTGCCTTTTTGGGCGCCGGTTTCGCTGCCGGTTTTTCTAAAGGCTTAATGGCCGGCTTTACTTCCTGTTGCGTCGGAGCGGCTACTGCGGGCTTCTTCACCGGCTCGGCGGTTTTGGGAGCTGCTTTAGGCGCTGCGGCTTTGGCAGGAGCTTTTTTCTCCGGGGTTGCCACTTTCCTGACCACGGGGGCGGCTTTTTTCGCCTCCGGGGCCGCCTTTTTGGGCGTAGGAGCTGCTTTCTTAGGGGCCGGGGCCGCTTTTTTGGCCACGGGCTTTGCTGTCGCTTTCTTTGCTACCGCAGGCGAACTTTTCTGGGGAGCAGCTTTCTTGGCAGGCGGTGCAGCTTTCTTAGGAGCCGCCGCCTTTGCCGGGGTAGGTTTTACGTTCTTTGCGGGTGCAGGCTTCTTGGCCGGGGCTTTCTTTGCCGGCGCGGCAGCTTTAACTGCCTTTTTGGGTGCTGCTTTCTTTGTTGCCATACGGTTTACCGTTTTTTTAATACGATGACTTTCAACGGGTTATCGTTAACCTCTATTTCCACGCCCCCTTCCAGGTCCGGTAACACTTCCAGTTTATCGGCCAGAATTTCGGCGCAAATATACTTATTATATAAGGCCAGTGACTCCTTCATGCCATTAGAGGCAGCCACCTGCACCTCGATACGGTCGGTGACCTCAAAGCCGTTGTCCTTCCTGATTTTCTGAATACGATTGACAAACTCCCGCGCATCACCCTCCTGCACCAATTCCGGAGTAACATTAATATCCAGCGCTACGGTTAAGGGCCCCTTGCTGGCTACCGACCAACCGGGGATATCTTCGCTCGTGATCTCTACTTCGCTGAGCATCAACTCAACAGAGTCATCCTCACTTACAGGGATTGAATATCTGCCTTCTTTTTCAAATAAAGAAATTTCGTGCTGAGTAAAATTATTCAATGCTCCTGTAACCGCCTTCATACGGGCTCCTAATTTTTTCCCCAGGGCCTGGAAGTTCGGCTTGATCTTCTTCTTGATAAAGCCTTCCGTATCGGTCAGGTACTCAATTTCCTTTACATTAACCTCCGCCTTAATGAGATCTTCTACCCTCTGCAATTGTTGTTCCATGGATGGGTTCAGCACCGGGATGAGCACCTTTTGCAGGGGCTGGCGCACCTTTATATTGGCTTTCTTACGCAGCGACAGCACTAAAGATGAGGCGTCCTGTGCCAGCTGCATGCGCTCTTCAAGCAGGGTATCAATATACTCATCGTTAGCCTGGGGAAAGAGGAGGTGGTGCACCGAGGCGGATGAATGCCTGCCAGTTACGGTGTTGAGGTTGATGAAAAGCTCATCGCTAAAGAAGGGAGAAATGGGTGCCATCAGGCGCGTCACCGTCTCCAGGCACTCGTACAGGGTCTGGTAGGCTGCGATCTTGTCGCCCTCGTAATCGCCCTTCCAGAAGCGGCGGCGACAGAGGCGCACGTACCAGTTGCTGAGGTGTTCGTCCACGAAGTCCTCGATGAGGCGTCCGGCCTGTGTTGGCTCGTAGTCGTCAAAGGCCGCTTTCACCTTATTAATTAAGGTGTGCAGGCTCGACAGGATCCACCGGTCGATCTCGGGACGCTCCTCCAGCGGGATGTAGGCTTCTTTAAAGCTGAAGCCATCCACGTTGGCATAAAGAGCAAAGAACTGGTAAGTATTATACAGGGTACCAAAGAACTTGCGCTGCACTTCTTTGATGCCCTCGATATCAAACTTCAGGTTGTCCCACGGCGAGGCGTTGGTAACCAGGTACCAGCGGGTGGCGTCGGCTCCAAACTGCTGGATGGTCTGAAAGGGGTCCACCACGTTGCCGAGGCGCTTACTCATTTTGTTACCGTTCTTGTCCAGCACCAAACCGTTGGATACCACGGTCTTATAGGCCACGGAGTCGAACAGCATCACCCCCAGGGCGTGCAGGGTATAGAACCAGCCACGGGTCTGGTCCACCCCTTCGGCGATAAAATCGGCCGGGAAGCTCTGCTTGAAGGTGTCCTTGTTTTCGAAGGGGAAGTGCCACTGGGCATACGGCATGGCCCCGCTGTCGAACCATACGTCGATCAGGTCGGGCTCGCGGCGCATGGGCTTGCCGGAGTCACTCACCAGCACCACCTCATCCACGTAGGGCTTGTGCAGGTCCAGGATGCCATCGTGCAGGTAGTGCTTGTTGGTTTCGCCACCCAGCACTTCCGAAGCCTTGCGGATTTCGGCATTCAGCTCGGCGATGGAACCGATGCATTTTTCTTCCGAGCC